>JAFEEV010000079.1 GCA_018240935.1 Pseudomonadota bacterium | reverse complement strand
ATCGGTGTCGATGAGAAATCGGGCTTGGTGCACAGTGTCGTCGGTACGGCCGCCAATGTCGCTGACGTTACCCAGGTCGACAAACTACTGCACGGCGAGGAAAGCACCGTCAGTGCCGATGCGGGTTATACAGGAGTTGAAAAGCGTGCCGAACATGTTGACCGCAAGGTCATCTGGCAGATTGCTGCACGCCGCGGCTGTTATAAGAGGCATCGGGAAAACAGCTTCTTGTATCAAACTCTGCGCCTGATTGAGCATGCCAAAGCGAGGATTCGCGCCAAGGTTGAACATCCCTTCCGAGTGATCAAGCGGCAGTTTGGCTACACCAAAGTGCGCTTTCGTGGATTGGCCAAGAATACGGCACAGCTCATCACGCTGTTTGCTCTTTCCAATCTGTGGATGGCTCGCAGGTTTTTGCTGGCAAATACAGGGGAGGTGCGCCCGTAACATACAAAATGATTGCTGAAAGAACTCTGCTGTCACAAAAACATGAGATTTTCGGCGAGTTTGATTGTCCTCTGCGCATCTCGGCCCTTTTTTACAATGAGAATATCTGAAGAATCTAAGAAATATCACTGTTTTTCAGAGTTTCCTTAGGTCCCATTAGAATTTCACCAGAATTTGCAAGAAATACTCTGCAATTGCCTCATTTCCGGCAAGTTTTGGTCTAAAAATTATCGAAACCACATCATAAAATCATGGCATTAGATGTTTTTCAGAACGGACTAAAAAACATTATTTGAAGTGAAAATTCCGTTCAATTTATCGACACAACCATCAATCGAGAAATATCACTAAAACTTCTGGACAGAAGCATTTTAAAGGTGAATGCAAATTACACCAAAGCAGCCAGAAACATCACAATTAATGCTACTGCGAGCATTGGAGCAATAATACTCAGCCAATCGGAAGATGTTACCTGCTGACTATTTTTCATCATATCCCGTGCTGCTGGATACAAAACGATAATGAACATAATCAACGCTACGGCAGAAATAATTTGCATCCAATCCATTATTGATCTCCATTCAATCATCTGCACATTGATTTAAAAACAAAAACCCCGGACGAGCCGGGGTTTCGAGAGGTATACAAAAACTTAAGAATTAATCATCATTACCCATAATTCCCAATATCTGCAACAAGCTGATAAAGATATTAAAAATCGTCATGTACAACCCGATAGTAGCCAGTACGTAATTGGTTTCACCGCCATGAATGATGCGGCTGGTATCGTACAGAATGAAACCGCTCATGATCATGATGACAACTGCGGAAATCATTAATGACATTGCCGGTATCTGCAAGAAAATATTGGCAACTGCTGCCAGCAATACCAGCAAGAAGCCCACCATCAAAAATCCACCCAAAAAACTAAAATCTTTTTTGGTTGCCAATGCATATGCAGATAGCCCCATAAATATCACACCAGTACCACCTAGCGACAATGTGATGATATTTCCGCCATTAGGCAAAGATGCATACATGGTCAACACCGGCCCCAATCCGAATCCGAGCAGACCAGTAATTAAGAAAACAATACCGATGCCTGCTGTCGAATCTGCAAAACGCGGTAATACAAACATCGCAATTACCATACCGCCAATGACTGATATTAAATAGGTCATAGGCGGCATATTCAAAAATACTGAAAGTGCGGCAGTAAATCCGCTGAACAGCAATGTCATCGACAACAGCATGTAAGTATTGCGTAATACTTTATTCGTTGCTAGCGCAGAAGTTGATCTTTGCGCAACGGTTGAGTAATTTTGATTCATTTAAATATCCTCCACTGTGAAATTGAAACCAAACTATTCTGACGACCGCTATGACTACTATATCCTGAATATAGTTCAAAGCATCATATCACGGATTATATTTATCTTTTAATTACACCTTATTCCTGTTTAGCTTTTGCTAGTGCAAAATTATAGACAAGAAAGAATCCACCTCGCTCAATCAAAGTTATATTCAAACTGATAGAGCCTGCGTCAAATTTAGCAAGACCGGAATAATTGATCCGTTTTTCACCGGCCAGCGAAAATGCGCTCACAGTACGCGAAAAATTAAGTTCCTGGATCGATTGAAACCGGCCAAAACTACGATAGAGCTTCAGCAGCTCGTCCAATTGCTCATCCGTAATCGTGTGTTTGGCTTCCGGCGCCAAATGAATCAGTATTTTCTGCTTCTCCCAGCTAGAAATATCCGTGAGAATTTGCGCGATCGCAGGTTCCGCGCTTTTACTGTAATAATCTTTTTCGCGATTAGTATAAAAATACAACATGACAACCAGCGTCAGCAGAAGAGCGACAATCGCGCGTAATGTTTGAACTTGCATAAATTATTTTTAAATATCGAAACCTATAACTATAAATCATTCACTTCCCATAGATCACGGCTGACAGAATCTCCCGGCAAAGCTATGCCAAAATGCTGATATGTCGCGGCCGTCGCCATTCTGCCGCGCGGTGTCCGTTTCAGGAATCCTTGCTGAATCAAATAAGGTTCCAATACATCTTCAATCGTATCCCGTTCTTCACTAATGGCTGCTGCAAGATTGTCAACACCAACCGGACCGCCGCCGAATTTCTCCAACACCGTCAGCAGTAATTTCCGGTCCATGATATCCAGACCGATCGCATCCACGTCCAGCATACTTAAAGCAGCATCCGCCACAATACGTGTAACATGACCATCGGCTTTGACTTCGGCATAATCGCGCACGCGCCGTAATAACCGGTTCACAATCCGTGGTGTGCCACGGGAGCGGCGCGCAATTTCAAATGCGCCATCCGAAGATATTTTCACATTTAATAATCCTGCGGAACGGCTGACTATTTTGCTCAATTCTTCCGGTGTATAAAACTCCAAGCGGGAAACTATGCCAAAACGATCGCGCAACGGATTAGTCAGCATGCCGGCGCGCGTGGTTGCGCCTACCAAAGTGAATGGCGGCAAATCAAGTTTTACGGAACGCGCCGCCGGCCCTTCGCCGATCATAATATCCAACTGATAATCTTCCAGCGCCGGATAGAGAATTTCCTCTACCATCGGCGACAAGCGATGAATTTCATCGATAAACAATACATCGTTAGGCTCCAGGTTGGTCAGTAAAGCAGCTAGATCACCTGGACGCTCCAGAACAGGGCCGGAAGTTTGCCGCAGATTAACGCCCATTTCCCTGGCAATGATATGAGCCAAAGTGGTTTTACCTAATCCCGGGGGGCCGAATAGCAATACATGATCAAGCGCCTCGCACCGTTTCCGGGCTGCCTCGATGAATATCTGCAACTGCCCGCGTATTTTCTCCTGGCCGACATATTCTTCCAGTTGCTTGGGGCGTAGCGCACGTTCCAGAATTTCTTCCTGCGATGATGAAGTGATTGCGGCAACCAGCCGATCCGTTTCGATCATTCAATCCCCCTCATTCAATCGGTTACCTTTCTTTCGACAATAACTGCAATGCTTGGCGTATGCCATCCGATACGGTTGCGGCCGCAGAGATCTGCTTGATCGCCCACCCTGCTTCGCGGTCATTATAACCCAATGATAACAATGCATTGATTATGTCACTGTCCTGCGTAGGCGCAGAAGAAGAATGATCCGGATTGATTGCAGCGGAACCCAGTTTATCCCGCAACTCCAGCAACAAACGCTCGGCTGTTTTTTTTCCGATGCCGGGTACTTTGATAAGCCGCGCGCTATCCTGCATACTAACCGCGCGATGCAAGTCGGACACACTCAAACCGGATAACAGCGCCAACGCAGTTCTGGCACCGATACCCGAAATTTTGATCAACTGACGAAAAGTCTGGCGCTCCGATTCTGTTGCAAAGCCGAATAACAGATGCAAATCTTCCCGTATCACCAAATGGGTATGTAAGGTTAACTTTGCACCAAGCGCCGGAAGTTCATAAAAAGTGCTCATCGGCACGTCGATCTCGTAACCGACACCCTGCACATCCAGCAACACCTGCGGTGGATGTTTTTCCAGCAATGTTCCGGTTAATCGCCCAATCACACCAAACGCCCTCGCTTCATGCGGTAACCTGCCGTCGCAATGCGCCCTAAACCGAGCCCGCCATTCGCATGGCATATCGCGCAAGCCAGGGCATCCGCGGCATCGGCACTAGGATTTCCAGTCAATCTGAGCAAGCGCAACACCATCTCTTGCACTTGGTTTTTCTTGGCGTGACCATTACCGACCACAGCCTGCTTTATTTGCAGCGCGGTATACTCAGCCACCGGCAGATTATTCATGACGGCAGCACAAATCGCCGCACCCCGCGCCTGACCGAGTAACAAAGTAGTTTTGGGATTGATACTGACGAAAACTTGTTCGATGGCCACATGCTCGGGCTGATACAACGCAATGACTTCACTCAGATTATTCAGAATCAACCGCAAACGGGCAGGCAATTCACCTGCAACCGTCTTAACGCTGCCACTGCTGATATACGTTAGATCGCGTCCGTTTTTATCAATGACACCGAAACCTGTAATGCGCAAACCCGGATCTATCCCCAGAATACGGATTTTGTCACCCGCTGATCGTGGAATTTTTATTCAACAAGGACGGCTGTGGTGTATACATCTTGCACATCATCAAGGTTCTCCAGCGCATCCAGTAGTTTCTGCATTTTCACCGCGTCGTCGCCGGTTAAAACCGCTTCATTACCGGGCTTCATCGTTACCTCCGCCAATTCGGCTTTGAATCCAGCCTTTTCCAGTGTTCCCTTCACATTAATGAATTCATAAGGCGCCGTAATCACTTCGATACTGCCATCCTCATTGCTGATCACATCTTCCGCACCCGCTTCCAATGCGGCTTCGATCAATTTATCTTCATCGGTTCCCGGTGCAAAAATCAACTGCCCGCAATGTTTAAACAGGAAACTGACGGACCCGTCCGTACCGAGATTGCCGCCGTATTTAGTGAATGCATGGCGCACATCGGCTACCGTACGCACGCGATTATCGGTCATGCAATCCACCATGACCGCCGCACCGGCTATCCCGTAACCTTCATAACGGATTTCTTCATAATCGACACCATCCAGAGCGCCGCTGCCTCGCTTAATCGCACGCTCGACATTATCCTTGGGCATATTCTGGTCGTAAGCTTTGTCCACTGCCAAGCGTAACCGCGGATTGCTGTCTACATCACCGCCGCCCATCCGGGCAGCCACTGTTATTTCCTTGATAAGTCTGGTGAACACTTTACCGCGCTTGGCATCCTGCGCAGCTTTTTTGTGCTTGATATTAGCCCATTTACTATGACCCGCCATTGCTATGCACCTTTTGTTTAATTATTTTTATATTACCACCCTGCATTCCGTGGATAAAGCATCCAACCTTTTTAGCAGTGAAAGAAGAAAGTACAGTTCAGTGCTACCATATGCCCCTATAGAACTCGACCTGGTGTGCGCAATGATAATTTTTATTCAACCGTCACCGCTTTTGCCAGATTTCTCGGCTTATCGACATCCGTACCGCGCACCAAAGCAACGTGATAAGCCAATAACTGCAACGGAATGGTATGCAAAATCGGACTCAGCAATCCAGCATGTTCCGACAGACGGATGACATGCACATTCTCACTCTGCGTGATCTGTGAATCGGCATCTGCAAAGACATACAACTCGCCACCTCGCGCATGTACTTCCTGCAAGTTCGATTTGAGCTTGCCTAACAACTGATCGTTAGGCGCTATGGCCACAACGGGCATCTCATCATCCACCAGCGCCAGCGGGCCGTGTTTCAGTTCTCCTGCCGCATAGGCTTCGGCATGGATATACGAAATTTCTTTCAATTTTAACGCGCCTTCCATCGCGATGGGATAGTGAACGCCGCGGCCAAGAAATAGGGCATGGCGCTTTTGTGCAAAACTTTTCGCCCAGGTCTGCACTTGCGATTCCACTTGCAGTGCGTGCTGCAAAGCCATTGGCAAGTGACGCAACGTCATAATCATCTGTTGTTCGTCTTGCGCTGATAATTTTTGGCGCATTTTGGCCAGCGTGATCGTCAGCAGCAGCAACGAAGCCAATTGTGTCGTAAATGCCTTGGTCGACGCAACACCGATTTCGGGCCCGGCGCGCGTGAGAAAGCGCAAGCCGGTTTGGCGTATCAACGCGCTTTCCGGTACATTGCAAATTGCGAGGCTGTATTGATGACCGAGTTTCTTAGCGTAGTTAAGTGCAGCCAAGGTATCTGCGGTCTCACCAGATTGTGAGATTCCGACCACTAGCGTACCGGGTTCCGCGATCGGATCGCGATAGCGGTATTCACTGGCTATTTCAACGTTGCACGGAAGACCGGCAACGGTTTCCAGCCAGTATCGCGCAACCAGTCCGGCATGATAACTGGTCCCGCAAGCCAGGATAAGAATGCTCTTGGTTTGCGAGAATATTTTCCCGGCTTCGCTACCAAATAAATTGGGGGAAATGGATTGCGCGTTAAAAACCATTTCTAACGTATTGGCCACAGCGCTGGGTTGCTCGAAAATTTCTTTCTGCATGTAATGCGCATACGGTCCCAGTTCAATCGCGTCACTGGAAAGATTGCTTTCGTGCACAGCCCGTTTCACTTCTTTGATTGAGCCGCTGTTCAGACAATTGACAATGCGGTACCCGTCGCGCGTCAGTTCGGCAACATCCCCCTCCTCCAGATAAATCATATTCCGGGTCGCTTTTAACAAAGCCGAAGCATCGGAAGCCGCATAATTGCCTCCTTCCCCCAACCCCAACAGCAGCGGCGCTCCGTTGCGCGCAACTACAATTCTTTCCGGATGTGCTTCTTCCATTACCGCGATCGCATAAGCCCCCTGCAGTTCGGCAATAGAAGCGCAGACAGCGTTCAGCAAATCATCGGTATGTTTGAGATTGAATGCGATGAGATGGGCAATCACTTCGGTATCGGTATCGGAAACAAACTCATAGCCTTCAGCTTGCAGGCGCTTACGCATGACTTCATGATTTTCAATGATGCCGTTATGTACAACGGCGATGCGCATAGAAGATTCCGGCATTCCGGAAAAATGCGGATGCGCGTTACGCTCAGAAGGCGCTCCATGCGTTGCCCAACGGGTATGCGCAATACCGGCAAAACCATGGGCATTTTTCTCATTGACAAGTTTCTGCAATTCAGTCACACGACCCGTTGTGCGCAATCTGTGCAAACCGTTGCACGTTACCACCAACCCGGCTGAGTCATAGCCGCGATATTCCAAATGTAATAATCCATCCAACAATACCGGAACAACATTGTCATTAGCTACTGCACCCACTATTCCACACATAGCGCACTCCTCTTACAACGCGAGCAAAAAGAACGATACTGATTAGATATATACTATGCTTTTGATTTTTGCGGGCGTTTCCATCCCGCGATGGTGATTTGTTTCGACCTGGATAGCGTCAGCTGATTCTCCGGAGTTTCTTTCGTGATCGTGGATCCGGCACCGATAGTCGATCCTTTTGCAATCTTGACGGGCGCGATCAACTGCGTGTCGGATCCGATAAATACATCATCTTCAATAATGGTTCGATACTTATTGGCGCCATCGTAATTACATGTAATGGTTCCCGCACCGATATTGACATTTTCCCCTACTGTCGAATCACCGATATAACTGAGATGATTCGCTTTGCTGGCGGCAGCAATCTGACTATTCTTCACCTCGACAAAATTACCGATATGCACTTTCTTAGCCAGTCGAGTACCTGGCCGGATGCGCGCATAAGGGCCGATTTTGCAATCTTCTCCGATTTCGCTATCTTCAATCAGACTAAAGGGATGAATAATACTTCCAGGCGCCACAGTGACATTTTTTAGCATGCAATGCGCACCTACCCGTACGGAATTCCCTAATTTAACGATCCCCTCAAAAATGCAATTGATGTCGATTTCAACATCGGAACCGCACGCAAGCTCACCGCGTATATCTATACGATTCGGATCACGCAGGCTGACTCCATTCTCCAATAGTTTGTCAGCGCAGTTCTTTTGATATATCCGTTCAAGTTCAGCTAATTGATGCTTATTATTAACACCCATGACTTCCCAGAAATTCTTCGCTTGCGTTGATGCTACCTGCAACCCATCCTTAACAGCCATCGCGATGATGTCGGTTAAATAATATTCATGTTGCGAATTTTGGTTTTCAAGTTTTGGCAGCCATCGATGCAAATACTGATTAGGGATGAGCATTATTCCAGTATTTATCTCTTCAATTTTCTGCTGCTCAGCGGTGGCATCCTTTTGCTCGACGATTGCCACAATTTCATTGGTTTCCAAATCACGCAAGATTCTGCCGTAGCCAAACGGATTGTCGATAATCGCAGTCAATAGCGCACAGTCCTTTTCTCCCGATACGCCGATTAACTGCTGCAAGGTTTGCACCCGAACCAGCGGTACATCACCGTACAAAACCAATGTAAATCCATCGGCACTTAACTGCGGCAAAGCCTGCATCAGCGCATGCCCGGTACCCAGTTGTTGTTCTTGCGATACCCAGATTAAGTCATTGCCTGCAATCAATTGTTTTACTTTATCACTGCCATGTCCCACAACGACGCAGATTCTATCGGGCGACAACATCCGTGCTACATGAATTACATGTTCAAGTAATGGCACTCCCGCCAAAGTGTGTAGTACCTTGGGAAGGGCTGATTGCATGCGTTTTCCAGCTCCAGCCGCGAGTATTACTACGTTAAGCTTCAACACGATAATCTACTTTTCAAATGAGGTTTAATAGGGATTTTAATTAAACACACTATGCTTGAGCATTAGTTTCTTTATTGTAACTAGACAGATACTTGAGGAATAGATACAAAAAAGGCGACATCAGTCGCCTTTTTTGTCATTAGAACTTATGACCACCAATCAATGCCCGCGCTTTCTTAGCTTATCTATCGCAGCTAATTGCGCCATGGCTTCTATCAGTTCAGCTTGCGCTTTAGCATAATCCAATTCAGATTCACGATTCTTCATCGCTTCTTCAGCAGCTCGCTTCGCTTCGAGGGCTTTGGCCTCATCAAGATCATGACTGCGCACCGCAGTATCAGCTAATATCGTTACAACATCAGGCTGAACTTCCAGCATGCCGCCGGATACATAGACTAACTCTTCTTCTTTCAATTGTGCTTTGATTCGCACCATACCCGATTTGATTCTTGTCAACATCGGTGTATGACGTGGATAAATACCTACTTCCCCCATTTGTGCTGGTGCCACCAGAAATTCAACGGGGCCGGAATAAATAGATTCTTCTGCACTAACGATATCAAGATGAAATATGGTACCCATCACTATTTTCTCTTCGTTTATTGAAGTGTTTTGGCTTTCTCTACGGCTTCTTCGATGCTGCCAACCATATAGAATGCCTGTTCGGGCAATTCATCGTACTCACCTTCAACAATTCCTTTAAAGCCTTTAATAGTGTCTTTTAGAGAAACGTATTTTCCTGGTGAACCCGTAAATACTTCAGCAACGTTAAACGGTTGCGACAAGAATCGCTGAATCTTGCGTGCCCGGCTAACTGCTAGCTTATCTTCCGGTGACAGTTCGTCCATGCCCAAAATTGCGATAATATCTCTCAACTCTTTATACCGTTGCAACGTTTGCTGAACTGCTCGAGCTGTACTGTAATGTTCCTCTCCAACAACTTGCGGATCCAGTTGGCGCGATGTTGAGTCAAGCGGATCCACTGCTGGATAAATTCCCAGCGAAGCGATATCCCGAGACAACACCACAGTTGCATCCAAGTGTCCAAATGTTGTCGCAGGTGATGGATCAGTCAAGTCATCCGCTGGCACATAGACCGCTTGAATTGAAGTAATGGAACCTGTTTTGGTTGAAGTAATGCGCTCTTGTAATCGCCCCATTTCCTCAGCCAGAGTTGGTTGATAACCCACTGCGGATGGCATACGGCCAAGTAACGCTGACACTTCGGTTCCAGCCAATGTATAACGATAAATGTTATCAACGAAGAACAAGACATCACGCCCTTCATCGCGGAATGATTCAGCCATCGTAAGTCCAGTCAGCGCCACTCGAAGACGATTACCAGGCGGCTCATTCATTTGACCGTATACTAGCGCCACTTTATCAAGTACTTTTGATTCTTTCATCTCGTGATAAAAGTCGTTTCCTTCGCGAGTACGCTCGCCAACACCAGCAAACACGGAATACCCGCTGTGCTCAATTGCGATGTTGCGAATCAATTCCATCATATTAACGGTTTTACCTACACCCGCACCACCGAACAATCCAACCTTTCCACCTTTGGCAAAAGGACAAATCAGATCAATCACTTTAATACCAGTTTCCAATAATTCCGTTGAAGCCGACAACTCATCAAATGCAGGAGCTTCACGGTGGATTGACATTTGCTGATCCGCACCGATATCACCCATCTCGTCTATGGGACGGCCCAAAACATCCATAATTCTTCCCAATGTTTTGGTTCCTACAGGAACGGTAATCTGTTTTCCAGTATTCTTTACGATCATTCCTCGGCGCAATCCGTCAGAAGAGCCCAGTGCAATAGTACGCACAACGCCATCACCAAGCTGTTGTTGCACCTCCAGCGTAAGCTCGGAGCCTTCCATAATTAATGCATCATATACTTTTGGCAGAGATTCACGTGGAAACTCCACATCAATTACTGCACCAATACACTGAACAATTTTTCCTTGACTCATCGTTGTTCCCTAGACTCTATATTCAAAAATGTTTTAAACAGCAGCAGCACCGCCGACAATTTCAGATAGCTCTTTAGTAATCGCTGCTTGTCGAGATTTGTTATAAATTAATGTCAATTCATTGATGACATTGCCCGCATTATCCGATGCCGCTTTCATTGCTACCATTCTGGCAGATTGCTCTGATGCCATGTTTTCGGCTACTGCTTGATAAATTAGTGCTTCTACGTAACGCACCATAATATCGTCTATGACAGACTTTGCTTCCGGTTCGTAAATATAATCCCAGATTGCCTTAGATTTATCGCTATCTTGCTCACTGCCTTGCATACGCTCATCTGTCAGCGGCAACAACTGCTCCATGACAGGTTCTTGTTTCATGGTATTTATGAAACGATTATAGAAAATATATACGCGATCAAACTGATCTTGCGTATAGCCATCCAAAACCACTTTTACTGCACCGATGAGCTTCGTTATGTCAGGAGTATCACCCAGGCCTATCACTTGTGAAGTAACGCTCGCGCCGACTCTGCTCATAAACCCTAAACCTTTGTTGCCGATACAGCAGACTTCGACCTGTTCTCCCTCAGCTTGCCATGTCTTCATCTGATTCACGACTTTCCGAAGAACATTGGTATTCAATCCTCCGCAAAGACCTTTATCAGAAGTCACAATAATTACACCGATTCTTTTAACAGTATCACGTGCAATCAAAAAAGGATGACGGTATTCCGTATTTGCTCGACTCATATGTGCAGCAACATTGCGTATCTTCTCGCCATAAGGACGAGCTTTTTTCATACGCTCCTGAGCTTTACGCATCTTTGATGCAGCGACCATTTCCATGGCGCGCGTTATCTTTTGCGTATTTTTTACGCTCTTTATTTTATTGCGGATCTCTCTACTGCCGGCCATTTGCTTAATAGGTTCCGTTTTGCTTAAATTCTAGAATTGCAGCGGTCAACTCTTTCTCTGTTTCAGCATTGAGCTCTTTACTCTTCTCAATTTTGTCAAGAATGGCAGCATGCTGACCACGAATATAGTTTTTCAAAGCAGATTCAAATGCAAGTGCTCTATTCACCTCAACATCATCAAAATAACCATTATTGATGGCGAATAATGTCAGTGCCATTTCTGATACGCTGAGCGTTGCATACTGCGGCTGCTTCATCAATTCAGTTGCCATCTTTCCACGCTCAAGCTGTTTGCGTGTCGCCTCGTCCAAATCGGATGCAAACTGCGCAAATGCAGCTAATTCACGATATTGCGCCAAAGCTAATCGTATACCACCCCCCAATTTCTTAATAACCTTAGTTTGAGCGGCGCCACCGACTCGAGAAACTGACACCCCTGCATTGATTGCTGGACGTATGCCGGCATTGAACAAGTCTGTTTCTAGAAATATCTGTCCGTCTGTAATTGAGATGACATTAGTTGGCACGAACGCTGTCACGTCACCGGCTTGCGTTTCAATAATTGGTAATGCCGTCAATGAACCTGTTTTACCTTTTACCGCTCCATTTGTGGCCTTCTCGACGTAGGCCGCACTGACCCTTGCCGCTCTCTCCAACAGGCGCGAGTGAAGATAAAATACATCACCAGGGTAAGCTTCCCGACCTGGAGGTCGGCGTAACAGCAATGATATTTGACGATAAGCCCAAGCTTGCTTTGTTAAATCGTCATAAACGATTAAGGCATCCTGGCCTTTGTCACGAAAATATTCACCCATCGTACATCCAGAATAAGGTGCAATAAATTGCATTGCTGCTGACTCTGATGCGGTTGCCGCTACGACAATGGTATACTCCATCGCGCCATGCTCTTCCAACTTGCGCACCACATTTGCAATCGATGATGCTTTCTGTCCGACTGCCACGTATATACACAGCATGTCTTGACCTTTTTGATTGAGAATCGCATCAATCGCTACAGCAGTCTTGCCGGTCTGACGATCACCGATAATCAATTCACGTTGACCTCGTCCCACCGGCACCATAGAATCCACTGATTTCAACCCGGTTTGCACTGGTTGATCTACAGATTGCCTCCAGATTACACCCGGAGCAATTTTTTCTATCGGCTCGGATTTCACTGCTGCAATCGGACCTTTCCCGTCAATAGGTTGACCCAGTGCATTCACTACACGACCAAGTAGAGCTTCACCTACCGGAACTTCCAGAATACGCCCGGTACATTTGACGGTATCCCCTTCACAGATGTGCTCATACGATCCCATGATAACGGCGCCCACGGAATCACGCTCCAAATTCAACGCCAAGCCATAAGTGTTGCCAGGAAACTCCAACATTTCACCTTGCATCACATCGGATAAACCGTGAATGCGGACGATACCATCTGTTACAGATACGATCGTACCTTGCGTGCGTACTTCTGCTGTATCAACAAGTCCTTCAATCCTTTTTTTAATCAGTTCACTGATTTCGGATGGGTTTAACTGCATTTCTTTTAACTCCTAGCTTTTAAGGGCAATGGCCATAGCATCAAGCTTACCGCGCACTGAGGCATCTAGTATCTCATCACCAATCTCAACTTTAACACCGCCAATTAACTCTGGATCAACGCTTACTTGAGCATCTATTTTACGTTTAAATTTTTGTTCCAGATCATCAACTAATTTTTTTAGCTGCTTGCTTTCCATTGCGAAGGCGCTCACAATTTTCGCCTCAAGCACACCCTCATGCTGCGCCTTCAATTGCTCAAATAGCTGGCTAATCTGCGGCAATATGAATATCCGTTTGTTTTCCGCCAACAGCATCATCAGATTACGAGTCTCGGAATTAAATTTCCCTTTCCCGATCTCTATAAATACTTCAGCCAGTTGTTTTACTGATATAACTGGGTTACCGATCAACGGCTTTACATCATCATGCTCAGCAACCGATGCCGCCAATCGCAATATTTTTGACCACTGCTCCAGGTTCTCACTGGCAACAGCATGCTTATAAACTGCTTCCGCATAAGGTCTAGCAACTGTAATCGCTTCAGCCATTATTTCAAATCTTCCTCAATAGCGGAAAGTATATCGGCATGCGCTTTCGCATCTATTTCCCGGCGCAATATTTTTTCCGCACCAGCCAGTGCTAATTGTGCCGCATGCTGACGCAAACTTTCTTTTGCACTGAACATTTCATGAGCTATATCCGCTTTTGCACCAGCCACTATCCGATCACCCTCATCTTTTGCAGCTCGCTTGGCTTCCTCAACAATTTCCGTCGCTCTTTTCTCTGCTTGCAAAATTATCTCTGAGGCACGCTGTTTAGCTTCTTTTAAAACTTCAGACGAACGCTGACTTGCCAGTTCCAGCTCATGCCGACCACGCTCTCCTGCTGCCAAACCGTCTGCAATCGTCTTTTGACGCTCCTCGATTGCACGCAGTAGCGGCGGCCAAACAAACTTAACAGTGAACCAAATAAATACGGAAAAGGCTAACGCCTGAGAAATTAAAGTAAAGTTAATATTCATGACAAGCCTGTATAATCTGCTCTAAACTGCGACAGCATTATTATTGAATTACCGCCAGCAATGGATTACCAAACGCAAACAACATGGCAAGACCCACTGCAATAATAAAAGAAGCATCGGTCAAGCCGAGCAGAAGAAACACTTTACCTTGCAGTGTCGGGATCATTTCCGGCTGACGAGCAGCACCCTCGAGGAAACGGCTACACATTACCCCCACACCAATACACGCACCTGCCGCACCCAATCCGATCATCAAACCAATACCTATTCCGGTATACGCCTGAATCATCGCTAAAAACTGCAAATTCTCCATTTTAATTTCCTTTTCGTTAAGATTAATAATATGCTACAAAATAAACTTATAAAGTGAATCTAGTGAGACTCATGCGCCATTGATATATAGACAACCGTCAACATCATAAAAATAAATGCCTGCAAGGTAACGATCAATATATGAAATATCGCCCAGCCAGCTCCTAGAATTGAACCAAAGATTGTTCCCGATACCCCAGTTGCAGCCCACATACCCAGCAACAAAAAAATGATCTCGCCTGCGTATATGTTTCCAAAAAGCCGCAAAGAATGCGACAGGGGTTTCGATACATACTCGATAAAATTGAACAACAGATTCAGTATCCACAAGAGCGGGTTCTTCCCAAACGGCGTGCAAAATAATTCATGCATCCAGCCCCCCACCCCTTTGACTTTGAGATTGAAAAAAATCATCAAAAACCATATGGAAAGGGCAAGCGCAAAAGTTGTATTAACATCCGTTGTCGGCACAATCTTCCAATTGTGCATGCCGAATACATTCTCGGTAACCCAAGCCATGATATCGATCGGCAATATGTCCATAGCATTCATCATCAGAACCCATACAAACACCGTCAATGCCAAAGGAGCCACCAGCACATGCCGATTGCCATGAAATGTATTTTTCACTTCATTGTCGATGAACTCAACCGCCAATTCGATGAATGCTTGACTCTTAGAAGGCACACCCGGTGTCGCCTTGCGCACTATCAACCAAATAAAACCAAAGCTGATAACGCCAAGAATAAGGGATGTGATCAAGGTATCGACATGCAACACCCCGAAAGATCCTTCACTGACTTTTGTTGTTAGATAGGTTAGATGGTGATCTATATATGATGTTGGTGTAAGTTCTGTTCCTGATGCCATGCGCTGCCCGCTTACTTTAAAAATTTATCTTACTTTGTATCGTCCGCAATTAATAATGCCAGACTATGAACCAAAACCGTCAGGATAAATGCTCCTATAAATACCGGCGCGTTCACGTTCTCGTAAAATTTAAACACTAACCACAACAAACTTACCGTCAATATTATCTTTACCGACTCTGCTCTTAATGCAGTTCTAATGGTTTCTCCCGCTGTGTAGCCTTTGTGACGCGAAATAATGACGGCAAATGCCGCAGAGGAAATTACACTAACCACCCCTCCCAGCAATGCTGATATCGCACCTTGCATACCCAGAAAAAACCAGACAACCGCCGCCGCCGTTATTGCTGTCATTAACTGAATGAGCAATACAATATATAACGGCCTATTTTTATTCCAAGACATTTACCGCCTGCCTTTGGAGCAGGTAGCATTACCCGCGCTTAAAAAAGTCGTGACTATAGCCTAATTACCCAGATCAGTCAACGCGCAATTCCAATTAACCATTATTTTTGAGAGTCTTTCAAAGCTTCTCAAAAATAGCAGCAATCCCTTGACCGCCTCCGATACACATGGTGATGAGCGCATATCGACCGCCGCAACGATGCAACTCATAGATGGCCTTGATAACCAAAATACTGCCGGTTGCTCCTATGGGGTGACCTAACGCCACTGCGCCACCGTTAGGGTTAGTTTTCTCCGGATCGAACTGCAATTCCTTCGCGACCGCGCAAGCCTGAACGGCAAAAGCTTCGTTGGACTCAATCACATCAATATCTGACATCTTAAGGCCAGCGCGCCGCAGTGCGCTTTGTACAGCAGGCACCGGGCCTATGCCCATAAACTTAGGATCAACACCGGCATGTCCATACGACACCAATCTCGCCAGTGGCTTCAAATTGCGCTTCTGCGCCGCCCGGTACTCCATCAACACTAACGCGGCAGCACAGTCATTAATCCCGGAAGCGTTACCGGCTGTAACGGTACCGTCCTTCTGAAAAACCGGGCGTAGTTTAGCCAAATTCTGCACGCTGGTATTTTCCCGCGGATGCTCGTCGGTATCAAAAACAACCGTTTCTTTATGGCCAACCACCTCGAAGGGCAATATCTGTTCTTTGAAATAACCATTCCGAATGGCATGGAGCGCACGGCGGTGGCTTTCTGCAGCAAAGGCATCCTGCTCCTCCCGGCCGATTTGCCATTTGGCGGCAATATTTTCTGCGGTAATTCCCATGTGCACGCGATCAAACGGATCGGTTAGCGCCCCCACCATCATATCGACAGCAGCGCCATCGCTCATGCGCTGCCCCCAGCGCAGTGCCGGCAATAAATAACCGCCCCGGCTCATCGACTCCGCTCCACCGGCAACCGCCGCATCGGTATCGTCGAGTAAAATATTCTGACTGGCCGAAACAATAGCTTGCAAACCGCTTCCGCACAACCGGTTCACAGTCAGCGCCGCAGCGTGCTGCGGCAAGCCGCCATTGATGCAAGCCACGCGCGCCAGATACATATCACGCGTTTCTCCGTGGATGACATTGCCGAAAACGACATGCCCGACTTCACCGGGATCAATCCCGGCGCGCGCTACAACCTCATGCACGACTTTTGCCGCCAGATCGGCGGCAGCGATATTCTTAAGCGCGCCGCCATAATCCCCGATCGCCGTGCGAACACCGCTCAAAATGACTACTTCACGCATAATTTTTTCTTTGTCTGTACGAATGTGAAGGTAACACGCATAACGATAGAGCCGCGACACCAATCAACCGTTTTCCAGCAATTCCTCCAACGCTGCCGTTACCCGCCCGGATTCGGTTTTCATCTTCGCCAGCAGCTTGGCTGCCTTGCTTACATGATTTTTATCCCCGTAGTCTTCCAACTGGCGGCATATGTCTGCGAGCAAATCTGCACCGATATTGGCCGCGCTCGATTTGAAAGTATGCGCAGCCTTCACTAGCGCATCGCTATCGGCAGCGGCAATAGCATTTTCAATTTGCATTTCAAATTCAGGCGCCGACGACAAATAAATTGCGATCAGTTTTTTCAAAAACCCGGCTCCGCCCTCGGGGTCCATTTGCCGCCAGAAATTGAGCTTATCGGAATTGAGAACAGGATTACTCATTGATTACCTGATCGACTGAATGATAAAACCGTTTGATTCAGCCCAACGGACGATCTATCAGAGCAGAACAATTCCGTTGGGTCTATCGGGATTGGCTGATTATTTCTTCACAAAATCAACCAGCTTTTGATAGGTGAACATATAATCCTGCGCTTGCAGCGGTGTATGGCATTGCACACAGTTCAAGTCATTGCTTTTTGCCGTGCCATCCGGATTGTAAACTGCGAAGCCCCAATCACCGGTGCGGTTTTCCTTTGGAAATGCAGCGTCCCAATTATTGCGGTTTTCCATTACCGCAACAGCAGCCAATGAATCGATTTCGAAGATACCGTCGCTACCCGGAAGCGGTTTACCATCCGCGCCTTTCTTCGGGGTATAAATTTCCATCACCACAACACCGCCAGGAGCGCTTTTATTTCCTTGCTTATAACCGGCAATCGCGGCTTCGTTGGCGTACAACTTAGCAACCTGCGTCTGGTTTGCGCGATTCATGGTTGCATATTGCGTGAAGGTCTTATTGTAATCCGCAGGAAACTTGACATATTCCGGATCTCCGCCGGCATAGGCGCTAACCGAGGTAATGGCTAATGCTGCGGCAATCGCTTTCAACGTATATTTCATGTTTCTTCTCCTCATTTGAAATTTCTGGATTAAACAGGTTTTGGAGCGCTATCATACCGCATTCAACAGTAAAAATTGTTGGCTCAAAGAATGCTCTCTCATCCAGCCAGATCCGTAACCAGCTTGACCGACAAATAAATGACCAGGACCGCGACTGCCAGGTGAAGGGTAAAACTGACGGGATTTTCTTTAATCGCATCTTGGAAAGTTTTATTTTTTCCTTCCCGCTTCAAGCGTGCATACTCTTCCCGTATTCTGATGGCTCTCGCACTTTGATAAGCACCCAGCAATGCGCGTGCACGCTCAAACTGGCTGTCGTCCGTGAGCCAGATCGCCGGCATCGATACCCCCCAGTTTCCCGCTGAGGTTTCATAAAAATCGATCGCGTTGCTGGTAAGCAATTCGCGCACCTCCTGCGCCTCATCGTCGGAAACATCCGTAAGCCGGAATAAAATTTTTGCCATGAAGGGTCTTTCGATATGTTATTTTCTGTTAGGGAAGCTCTGAAAAACTACTGCGCTCGATCATGCTGTGTTGAAATCAGGCTTAAAATGATCATTTACTCACTGTAAATTGCGCTTTTTCACCTGATTTCGCCTTGCCTGACCGCCGCTCGCTACCTTTTTCAGAGCTTCCTTAAGCAATCGTGACCAACAAAGCTATCGGATACCAAAAGTATAATGACTTTCCCCATCGACATCCGCGAAGCAGCCGGGGTGCGCACCTTGCATTTCGGTTCCGACTGGATCCAGGGCGCGATGCGTATCGCGCGCCCTTGGCGTCTGGAACTCGACTACACCCGGGAAATGATGGCCAGCCTGCTGCTGCGCGACGACGCGCGCTTTCCGCGCAACGTGCTGCTGATCGGCCTGGGTGCGGCATCACTGACCAAATTTCTATACCGCTACTATCCGCTGACGAAACTCACCGTGGTTGAGATCGAACCGCGCGTGGTAGCGGCCGCGCGGCAATTCTTCAAACTGCCGGACGACCCGCTGCGCTTGCATATCGTCATCGCGGACGGCGCGCACTATATTGCTGAACGGAACAAGAAGTACGATCTGATTCTGGTCGATGGCTACGACGCCAATGCGCATCCCGGTGAACTGAACATGCTGCCGTTCTACCAGATGTGCCGCGCGCGCTTGAACGACGACGGCGTTCTTGCAGTGAATCTGCTGGGACGCAGCCACAGCTACCAAGCCAGCCTGGAACGCATCAAAACGGCATTCGACGGACGCGCACTGGCTTTCCCCTCCTGCGACAGCGGCAACGTCATCGCACCGGCCGCAACCGGAGAGAAAATCGAGATTCCGTT
>JAFEEV010000078.1 GCA_018240935.1 Pseudomonadota bacterium | reverse complement strand
ACGCGTACATCGGGCGGACGTCGAAGCGCGCGTGCTGAAAATCACCGATGCCATGGCTAACCGCCGCTCGCCGTATCATCAGCGGGCGATCGTGCAGCGGAACCGGTTCCGCCTGCCACTGTTTCCCACCACGACGATCGGCTCGTTTCCGCAGACGCAGCATATCCGGCAAACGCGCCGCGATTATCGCGCCGGGCAGTTGTCCGAGGCGGATTACCGCCGGGCGATGCAACAGGAAATCGAGCACTGCGTGCGCGAACAGGAGACGCTGGGATTGGACGTGCTGGTACACGGCGAGCCGGAGCGCAACGATATGGTGGAATATTTCGGTGAGCATCTGGATGGCTTCGCGTTTACCGAATTCGGCTGGGTGCAGTCGTACGGCTCGCGCTGCGTCAAACCGCCGCTGATTTATGGCGATGTGGCGCATGCGCAGCCGATCACCACGGCATGGATCCGCTATGCGCAATCGTTGACCAGCAAACCGGTGAAAGGCATGCTGACGGGGCCGGTGACCATGCTGAACTGGTCGTTCGTGCGCGACGACCAGCCACGCTCGGAAACCTGCTTGCAACTGGCCCTGGCGATTCGCGATGAGGTGTTGGCGCTGGAGCATGCGGGCATCCGTATGATTCAGATCGACGAGGCGGCGTTGCGCGAGGGATTGCCGCTGAGAAAATCGCAATGGCGGGGTTACCTGGACTGGGCTACCCGCGCCTTTCGCATCACCGCAAACGGTGTCAGGGACGAAACGCAGATTCATACGCACATGTGTTATTCGGAATTCAACGACATCATGGAAGCGATTGCGAGCATGGATGCGGACGTGATCACGATTGAGACATCGCGCTCGGATATGGAATTGCTCGATGCTTTCGATCGCTTTCAGTATCCGAACGAAATCGGCCCGGGTGTGTATGATATCCACTCACCCAATATTCCGTCTGTCGATTCGATCATGCAGTCGATAAAAAAAGCCGCGCAGCGCATACCGCCCGAGCGGCTGTGGGTGAATCCGGATTGCGGACTGAAAACGCGCAATTGGGACGAAGTAAAACCGGCGCTCAGCAACATGATCGCCGCCAGCCGGCAGCTGGCGGATCGCCTGGACGCCGCATAAGCCAGATACGGCCGTTTCCCGGAACTTCCCTAAGGAAGCTCTGAAAAACTACTGCGCTCGATCATGCTGTGTTGAAATCAGACTCAAAATGCTCATTTACATCTTGTAAACTGCGCTTTTTCATCTGATTTTGCCTTGCCTGACCGTCGCTCGCTACCTTGTTCAGAGCTTCCCTAAGGAGATCGGAATATTCGGGCTTATGATACACAGATCGCCGTGAAAATTGTACTGACAGCGGGAAGGTTAAATCCAATAGGCGCTGAATGATGCGTCTGAACAAAGCGGGATGCCGGGGGGACGAAGCAGATAAAACAAAGGCAAAAAAGTTTTGGGTGAATTCCTGGCGGCTGGGTAATGCAAGCAGATCGCTTGTGAAGTCAATTACTTCACGCTTCCTTTGTTCTCACAAATCCTTCACATTCGTCGTGCTAGACTGCCTTCGTATCTTCCTGAAAGTTAATCAATCAACGTTCTTTTCGAACGTTGATTTTTTTTACCCGTCAACGCCCGGTTTCTGCTGTTTTAAAGCCGCTCCGTAGTGGTTGCGCGAAAAGTTTCATCTTGCCGCGCCTGAAAATTAGGTATGCTAGCCGCTGATGATATTTTGCGGGCTATTGTTATGGATTCTCCCACTGCATGGACTGCCGCCGCGGCTGAGCCGGGCGTGCTGGCAAAGGAAAAATTACTGAGCATTCCGGATTACGCGGAGCGGCAGGATCTGCATGCGGAATTGAACGCGGTGGCGTACGAGTTGCTGGCGCCGCCGTTCGAGTTGTCGCACCTGGTTTTATTGTCGGAGCGTGACTATGTCGATCAGGAACGGCGGCTGGTGGGGGAATTGTGCGCGCGTTACGGCATTACCCCGCCGAATGCGCATGAAAACGATTTCAGCGCCGATTGCGGCGAGTTTCGTCTGCGCTGGGAACGGCATACCGAGTACTCGACTTACACGATTTACCGCGCCAAACCGTTTGAAACCCCATTCACCCGTCCACCGGTCACCTACGTGCCGCAGGACTGGCTGGCGCGTTTGCCGGGAGAATTGCTGGTGGCGACGCATATCGCGCTGGAAGACCGGGCGCGCGCCAAACGCAGTTTGCACGAGCTGGTGACGCTGTTCGCTTCCGGGACGGTGATCGGTTCCAAGGTGGCGGGCGGGGCGGCCAGTGTGTGGAGCGATAATCAGATTCACGCCGATAATTTCGGCCGTATTCTGATCCACGACGACAATTTACGTAGCCGCCAGGTCGGGCGGCTGGTGCAGCGTTTGCTGGAAATCGAGACCTACCGCATGCTGGCGATGCTGCCGCTGCCGACCACACGCAAGATCATTCCGCAATTGGCGCGCGCCGATCAGCGCCTGGCCGAGTTGACCGCGAACCATGTGCAACTGACCTGCATCGAGGACGAGCAACGCCTGCTCAATGAACTGACGCAACTGGCGGCGGAAACCGAGCGTTTGTCGGCGCTGACCAGCCATCGTTTCAACGCATCCCGGGCCTATTACGATATCGTCAAGTTGCGCATCACCGAATTGCGTGAGGAACGTATCGAGGGGTTGCAGATGCTGCAAGAATTTATGATTCAGCGGTTGTCGTCGGCGATGGGCACGTGCGAATTGGTGCATACCAAACTGGAAACGCTGTCGACCCGTCTAGGGCGCGCATCGGCGTTATTGCGCACGCGTGTCGATTTGTCGATGGAAGGGCAGATCCGCGATCTGCTGAAATCGATGGATAACCGGGCGCATGTGCAATTGCGCATGCAGGAAACGGTGGAAGGTTTGTCCGTGGTGGTGTTGAGTTACTATCTGCTGGGTATCGTCGGTTACGGACTGAAAGCGCTGAAAGCCGCCGGGCAGGATATCAACGTCGAACTGCTGACCGGCATCGCCATTCCTTTTGTCGTCATCGCGGTGTATTTCGTCGTGCGCGGCGTGCGTTCGGTGATCGGCAAATTGCACCGGGAAAAGTGACGTAGCCGGTGCGAATTTGCTCGACCCTAAGGAAGCGCTGAAAAAAGGTAGCGAGCGACGGTCAAGCAAGGCGAAATCAGATGAAAAAGCGCAGTTTACAAGATGTAAATGAGCATTTTGAGTCTGATTTCAACACAGCATGATCGAGCGCAGAAGTTTTTCAGAGCTTCCTTAACATTCGGTGATGCTGACCGCCAGTCCGCCAAGCGACGTT
>JAFEEV010000077.1 GCA_018240935.1 Pseudomonadota bacterium | reverse complement strand
TTCCACAGCGGCAGGCAATGCTGCTGGCGGTGGCGGTTGCTCGCGCGGAGCTATCGGGTTATCGCCGCCTTGGCAAGCGGATAACAGAAAAAAGAGGCCAACAAAAATTGAGAAAAATTTAATTCTGAACTTAAATCTCGAAGAATATGCGAGTCTCGGGCAGGAATGGACGGTCATTGCTCTATTCTTTCTTCACCGCTCCAGCAACGGACTCATCGGATACTCCAACGCTTCTTTCATTGCCACCAGCGACAATACCGCTTCGCGGCCGTCGATAATGCGGTGATCGTAGGATAACGCCAGGTAATTCATCGGCCGGATAACGATCTGGCCGTTTTCGACGACGGCGCGTTCCTTGGTGGCGTGAATACCGAGAATGGCGCTTTGCGGCGGGTTGATGATCGGCGTCGACAGCATCGAGCCGAACACACCGCCGTTGGTGATCGAGAACGTACCGCCGCTCAGTTCTTCGATACTCAGCTTGCCGTCTTGCGCGCGTTTGGCGAAATCGGCGATTTGCAGCTCGATTTCCACCGTCGACAGTTTGTCGGCGTCGCGGATGACCGGCACGACCAATCCGCGCGGACTGCCGACGGCGATGCCGATGTCGTAGTAATCGTGATAGACGATTTCGTTGCCTTCGACGGAAGCGTTGACGATCGGGTATTTTTTCAGCGCGGCGACAGCCGCTTTGACGAAAAACGACATGAAGCCGAGCTTGACGCCGTGTTCTTTCTCGAATTCGGTTTTGTAACGCGCGCGCAGATCGATGATCGCCTGCATGTTGACTTCGTTGAACGTGGTCAGAATCGCTGCGGTCGATTGTGATTGCACCAGGCGCTCGGCGATGCGCTGACGCAGCCGTGACATGGCGGCGCGGCGCTCGCTGCGCGCCCCCGTTGCGTCGCCCGCGCTGCCGCCGCTTCCGGCTTTCGCAACCGCAACGCTTCTGCTATCCATGTACGCTTGCACGTCTTCCTTGGTGATGCGGCCGCCGAGACCGGTGCCTTTGATCGCGGAGGTTTCCGTGGTTTTCAGGTTGTTTTCTTCAGCCAGTTTGCGCGCCGCCGGCATCAGCATCGGAATTGCGGTATCGACGGTTTCGGCACCTGCTTTTTCAGTACTAATTGCAGCGGGTGCTTCGGTTTTTTGACCGGCGGCGGCCGGAGCCGGAGTTTCCGGTGTTGCGGCTGATGCGGCCGCTGCCGTTTCGATCATCGCAATCACCTCACCGCTAACTACCGTCGCGCCGTCGCCTTTCAGCACTTTGGCCAGCACGCCGGCATTCGGTGCGGGCAACTCCAATACGACTTTGTCGGTTTCGATGTCGATCAGGTTTTCCGACCGGTTGACATACTCTCCTGCTTTTTTATGCCAGGAAATCAAGGTAGCCTCGGCTACCGACTCGGATAATGCGGGAACTTTGACTTCAATCAGCATGGCGCCCTCTTGCTAAATTTTTTCTCGGAATGCTGCGACGATTAATTCTCTCTGCGTCAATTTGTGTCTTGCCGTGTAACCGACCGCCGGGGAAGCCGACGATGCCCGCAACGCATACGCCAGCACCTGATCCGCCCGCATATGGCGCAGCAGATAATGCTGGATGCGATGCCACGCGCCTTGATTACCGGGTTCTTCCTGGCACCACACCACTTCCTTGGCGTTGTCGAAACGGTCGATTTCGGCCTGAAATTCCTCGTGCGGGAACGGATAAAGCTGTTCCAGGCGGATGATGGCCATATCGCGGATGTGCTGTTCGTTGCGGTAAGCCAGCAGTTCGTAGTAGATTTTTCCGCTGCAAACGATCAATCGCTTGATGGTTCGCGGATCGAGCGCTTCCACTTCCGAAATGACCGGATAGAAATGGCCGTGCGCCAATTCATCCAGACTCGATGCCGACTCCTTGAGCCGCAGCATGCTTTTCGGACTCATGATGATCAGCGGTTTGCGGATCGGACGAATCATCTGGCGGCGCAGCACATGGAACATTTGCGCCGGTGTCGACGGCACGCACACCTGAATGTTGTAATCCGCGCACAATTGCAGATAGCGTTCCAACCGCGCCGACGAATGCTCCGGCCCTTGCCCTTCGTAACCGTGCGGCAGCATCATCACCAAGCCGCACAAGCGGCCCCACTTGGCTTCGCCGGATGCGATGAACTGGTCGATCACTACTTGCGCGCCGTTGGCGAAATCGCCGAACTGCGCTTCCCAGATCACCAGTTCGTTCGGTTGCGTCGTGGCGTAACCGTATTCAAACCCCAGCACCGCTTCTTCCGACAACATCGAATCGATGACGACAAAATCCGGCTGTTCCGGGTACAAATGACGTAGCGGCACATAAATGCGTTCGTTCTGATCCGCCGCAACCTGATCGTGCAGCACGGCATGGCGATGAAAGAAAGTGCCGCGTCCTGAATCCTGCCCGGACAGTCTGACCGGATAACCTTCCTTCAGCAAAGCGGCATACGCCAGATTTTCCGCCATACCCCAATCCAGCGGCAAGTCACCTTTCCCCATCAAGCGCCGGTCGGCGATGATCTTTTCCACGCGCGCATGCAGCTTGAAACCCTCGGGAATATCCGTCAACCGCAAGGCCAGTTGTTTCAACGTTTGCAGCGCGGCACCGGTTTTAACTTTCTTGTTCCACTTGAATGGCCGGACAAAAGGTTCCCAATTGATGGCGTACGGCGATTTGTAGTCATAGCAGACGGTCTTATTCGGATTCGCGCCCTCATCCATCGCGTCGCGGTACGCTTGCACCAGCTGCTCGGCATCTTCCGGCTTGATAATCTGCTGCGCGATCAATTGATCCGCGTACTTTTGGCGCGTGCCGGGATGCTGGCTGATGATCTGATACATGCGCGGCTGCGTCACCATCGGTTCATCCTGTTCGTTGTGTCCCAAGCGGCGGAAGCACACCATATCGATCACCACATCCTTGTGAAAACGCATACGGAAATCGAACGCCAGTTCGGCGACCATCAGCACCGCTTCCGGATCGTCGCCGTTGACATGCAAAATCGGCGCTTCGATCATTTTAGCGACATCGGTGCAATACAACGTCGAACGGCTATCGCGCGGATCCGATGTGGTGAATCCGATCTGGTTGTTGATGATGATATGCACGGTGCCGCCGGTGCCGTAACCGCGGGTTTGCGACAGGTTCAGCGTTTCCATCACCACCCCCTGTCCGGCGAAAGCGGCATCGCCGTGAATCAGCACCGGCAATACCCGGTCGCCCAGTTTATCGTTCAACAAATGCTGACGCGCGCGCACCGAGCCCTCGACCACCGGATTGACGATCTCCAGATGCGAAGGATTGAACGCCAGCGCCAAGCGCACGATACCGTCCGCAGTCTTGA
>JAFEEV010000076.1 GCA_018240935.1 Pseudomonadota bacterium | reverse complement strand
GATTTCATCGCGGGAAAATTGATGATTCTGTCCACCGCGCTGGGCGATCTTCAAAGAGCCCATCAATGAACCGAGCTGCCCCGTCGTTTGCCAATCGAAATTATTGACGATGCCATACAGCAAACCTGCCCGATACGCATCGCCGCAGCCGGTTGGATCAACAATTGCTTTCGGTTTAACGCAAGGAATCTCGTATCTTTTTCCACCGGCATAGATAATAGAGCCTTGCGCGCCCAAAGTGATGATCAACGCTTTGGCATTGTTCGCCAACGACTCCAGGTTACGGCCGGTGCGGTCTTGCAGCATTTCGCCTTCGTAGTCGTTAACCGCGATGTAATCGGCTTTGTTGATGAAATCGAGCAATTCCTCACCGTTATACATCGGTAATCCCTGCCCCGGATCGAACACAAACGGAATCCCCGCCTCATGAAATTCGCGCGCATGCTGCAACATGCCATCGCGTCCGTCCGGGGCGATAATCCCCAAACGGACATCGCGTGAGTCTTTTACGGAATTAAGATGAGAGTAGTTCATCGCTCCCGGATGAAATGCGGTGATCTGATTATCGGCCAGATCGGTCGTGATGAAAGCTTGCGCAGTGAAAGTATCGGCAATCGGCTTGACATGCTCCTGAGTGAGGCGCAATTGCTCAAATCGCGCCGCATAAGGCGCATAGTCGTCGCCAACCGTCGCCATCATCACCGGTTCGCCGCCTAGCATCTTCAGATTGTAAGCGATGTTACCGGCGCACCCGCCAAATTCGCGGCGCATTTCCGGAACCAGAAATGCGACGTTCAATACGTGAATTTTCTCCGGCAGGATGTGATTCTTAAAATGATCCGGGAAGACCATAATATTGTCGTAAGCGATCGAACCGCAAATCAAAGTACGCATAATTGAGCTACCGGTGGTAATGGTGAAAAACAGTTGTCTACGTTCTCAAGCGCTAGGTTTCCACGCCAGATCCAGTTCACGCGCGGCTTTGACATCGTCCAGCTTGCGCACCGACAGGGTATGCGGCGCACCTTTGACCATATCGGGTTGCGACTCGATCTCTTGCAGGATCTCTTTCATCGATGCGACAAATGCATCCAGCGTTTCCTTAGATTCCGTTTCCGCCGGTTCGATCAGCAAGCATTCCGGCACCAGCAGCGGAAAATACGTCGTCGGCGCGTGGTAACCTTTATCGAGCAGACGCTTGGCCAGATTCATCGCCGTCACACCGGTTTTATCCTTGATGTCCTTCATCGTGACGATAAACTCGTGACTGGCGCGGCGGTTAGGATAGGCGATTTCAAAACCCGCTTTGCGCAACTCGGCCATCAGGTAATTCGCATTCAGCGTGGCAAACTCGGAGATGCGATGCATTCCTTGCATGCCGAGCAGGCGCACATAAATATAAGCGCGCAGCAACACACCAGCGTTACCCATATGCGCGGATAAGCGGCCGATCGTTTGCGGTTTGTCCTTCTCGGTCACCCAGCGGTACTTGTCGCCTTCCTTGGCCACAATCGGAATCGGCATGAAAGGCAGCAGCCGTTCAGCAACGCCGACCGGGGCGGAACCGGGGCCGCCGCCGCCATGCGGCGTGGAGAAGGTTTTATGCAGATTGATATGAATCACATCGAATCCCATATCACCGGGTTTCACTTTACCCAGCACCGCATTCAAATTGGCGCCGTCGTAATACAGCAAGCCGCCGGCTTCATGCACCACGCGGCTCATTTCCGCAACATTTTTCTCGAACACACCCAGCGTAGACGGATTGGTCAGCATCAGTCCCGCCGTTTGCGGACCAACGGCTGCCTTGAGCGCATCCAAGTCCACATTGCCGTCCTTGTCGGTGGCGATCTCCACCACTTTGAAGCCGCACATCACCGCAGTCGCCGGATTGGTGCCATGCGCCGCATCCGGGACAATAATTTCGGTGCGGGCGAAATCGCCGCGCGCTTCGTGATACGCACGGATCATCATGACACCGATTAACTCGCCTTGCGCCCCGGCCATCGGCGTCAGACTCACGCCTGCCATCCCGGTGACCGATTTCAGAATCTCCTGTAATTCGTACATACACGCAAGGAAACCCTGGCCGGTATCTTCCGGCGCCGATGGATGCCGCGATATAAATTGCGGCAGCATCGCCAATGAATTACACGCACGCGGATTGTATTTCATCGTGCATGAACCGAGCGGATAAAACTCGGTATCAATCGAGAAATTCTTTTGTGACAAACGGGTGTAATGGCGCACCGTATCCATTTCGGAAACTTCCGGCAACAATACTTTCGACTTCCGCAACAGATTTTGCGGAATTGCCGATTTGCTTGCCGGTGTTGCGGGCGACTGCGAATAATTGCGCCGTCCTTTGCGTGAGTGTTCGAATATCAGCATGATGTATCAGTCAATCTCAATTTATTTCTTCAAAGCAGCCATGGCTGCGTCATAGTTCGGTTCGTTGGCGATTTCCGGAACCAGTTCGGCGTGAATCACGGTATCCGATTCGTCCAGAACGATCACGGCGCGTGCGGTGATACCGCCAAAAGCGCTATCGGCGATGAAAACACCGTAATCTTTCATAAAATTCGCGCCGCGCATCGTGGACAGCGTAACCACTTTATCCAGTCCTTCGGAATCGCAGAAACGGGTCATGGCAAACGGCAAATCGGCGGCGATGATCAGAACCACGGTGTTGTCCATATTGCTGGCCTGTTGATTGAATTTGCGCGTCGAAATCGCGCATACCGGCGTATCCAGGCTGGGCACGATGTTCAATACTTTCTTTTTGCCAGCGAAATTGGCCAGCGTGACATCTTCCAGATCGCGATTGACCAATGAGAAAGCAGGTGCTTTTTGTCCGACTTTGGGAAACGTGCCTTCGAGTTTGATCGGCTTTCCTTTTAAAGTAACCATGAAATTTCCTTTCCGATGAATTTAAAAATATGTTAAGCGAGCGCTTGTTTCAAAGCGGCGGCATAATTTTGCAGATCGGCGGCTGTTTTGGTCTCGGTGACGCAAACCAGCAGTGCATTGCCCAGTTCGGGATAATACGCGCTCAAATCAAATCCGCCCAAAATGCCT
>JAFEEV010000075.1 GCA_018240935.1 Pseudomonadota bacterium | reverse complement strand
GTCCGAAGATCGCAACCGCGCCGCCTGGATGTCCATCGCGGACTTTCTGACCCTTCAAAACCTGCGCGCCGTCTTGGCAGCGCGTGCGGCGGCGCACGCAAAGCGTAGCGCGGGCGCCGCCGCAGGCGCGCAATCTGCTATCAATTTTGGGGGGTGCGTAGCTACGGTAACAGCGTCTGGCCCCGATGGTAATCACGGGGACAACTTCGCTCCGGCATCGTCTGAGGTGCTCGCATGACCAAACCGTCTTGCCTCGTTCTCGAAGGTAACGAAGTAAAGCTACGGCTGGAAGCTGAGCGAATCCATACGCTCTCGCCCGTCCATGTCGATTGGCTCCGCTTCACGGTCAACCTCCGTCATGCCCCGGTGCCCACGGTCGAGCACCTATTCCCAGCACCCGAAGTGGACGATTGCCTAAGCCGTCATGAGTTGGACGAACAATCGCGGCGTCGCTTGGACGTGGTGAAGCTGCTTCGTGGCATTCCTGACCCCGATTTTGCGGCGTCCACGCAAGCCCTGGAACTGGCGAACAACGTTTGCGAAATCCTCGGCGTCGGCTTCCACGTAGACCCTGAAATCAAAAAAGGGCATGACTTCTATAAGCACCGTTGGAGCATTGTTCGTGCCGGTGCTGAATGCGGTTGGGTCGGCTATCTGGCCTCTGGGGATAGCCCACGCCAGCAGGCCCAATCGAAGACGCTGCATGTCAACCTGTACGGCAACGCCTGTACCTTCGCCCGCCCTGGCTGGCCAGAGGAAATGGCGGGCTATCTTGAAGATCATCGGGCCGTCATTACGCGCTGTGATCTGGCCCTGGACTTCTTCGATGGCATCGCGGGCGGCATGGATCGCGTGGCGTCCGATTACGACTTGGGCTTGATGGATCACCTCGGCCATAGGCCGGATCACAACTGCGTTGGCGCATGGCGTCCGGGCGGCAAGGGCCGTTCCTTCTACTTTGGCAGCAAAGCGGCTGGCAAGCAAACAAACGTCTATGACAAAGGCGTTCAGCTATACGGCAAACAGGACGCTACCGGCTGGCAGCGTATTGAATTGCGGTATGGCAGTCAAAAGCGTCTGTTGCCAGTGGACATGCTGCGCCGTCCGGCTCATTTCTTCGCGGGCGCTAGTAATTGGCATGCCCTGTTGCTGGCGGAACATGGCGCAGTCGTGATCCCGGAACCCGTCAAGACGGAACCGCGTTTGCCCGTGGAAACTCTCCAGGCTGAATGCACGCGCAATGCCCGATGGTTTTTTTCCACGGCGGGTAAATCTGCGGCACTGGCTTTCCTGTTTATGGATTTGGAAACCATCTCCAGCTTTATCGAAAACTGCGCCGAATTGCCCGGTCGCCTGTCCAAGTTCTCGCGCGATGAAGTCAAGCGCGTATATCAACAAGTATTCAAAAACGTTTCTGCCTCCGGCGTTGGCCGTGTCGGATTTCAGGCAGCGTAAAGGCCGTAAAGGAAACAGCAAATGAAAATGCAAAGTCAAGCCGTGTTGCACGGTATCAAGTCCAGCAAGGGCGAAATTGAGGGCCGTCCATTCGACAGCACGACGTTTCATATCTCGGTAGATTTGGGTCAAACCAGTAGCGGCGAATCTATCGGTGTTGTGACGCGTCCATTCAAATGCGGCACCTCTGATGAATTCAAAAAGTGGGCGCACCTTAAAAATTCCTGGCCTTTGGGTGGTGTGCCGGTGCTCTGTGAATTTGACATTGTGGCTGGTGCCGATCAAACGGCAAAGCTGACGTTGCTTGGTATTAAGCCTGCGGGTCAAGTCAAGGCCGCGTAATGCCGCGCTACGTCATTCAATCCGGCACAACAGGCCAATTCTTGGCTCCGTCATTCGAGGATGGGCAACCGGAATGGGTGATGTTGTTGCGCGAAGCCGGTACGGTGGATGATCTTGAAAGCTGTGCTCAGTTAATCGAGGATCACACTGAACCATTCCACCGGCCTTTGGTGGTCGATTTGGACGATATTGCGGGGTTGCGTAATGGCTGACCCGCAAACGATTACCTGTGACAGTGCTTGCACGGTCACTGTGATACATGAATTAAGTCTCCCTCCGCTGCAACTTGATACGGCGGATGGTGCATCAATTGCGGGTGCCGTCCTCGCAATATGGGCGATAGGTTGGGCCTTTCGAGTCCTGATTAGAACGCTCAAACATACCGACGGAAATCAATCTGAAATGGAGAATTGAAATGACCCAAAACATCAAGCGCGGCCTTATTGCTGCTGGTGTCCTGACTGGCTACGGTGTGGCAAATGCCGCTGCCGTGGACGTGGCTGCCGTGGTGACCGATATTGGCGCACAAGCTGCGCCGATTGGCCTGATTGGTGCGGCAGTCCTGTTGATCTACGTGGGCGTGAAAGCCTTCCAGTGGGTTCGTCGGGCTCTGAGCTAAACCGGCTCTAAGCGCCCCAAGCTGCAGATTGGGGCCTTTTTCAAAATGTCCAGAATGGGGTATTTTGACAAGGGGGATATATGGGCCTATTTGTGATCATTGCGATATTGGGGGCGGCATGGTTTATTTTTACAGCCTGATTGTGTCGTTCCTGATGATGTTCTCAAGCTCCGCGAATGCGGTAATTAATAAAGGGTATCAATATTGCGCGGCTGGGTGCTTGAATGGCTAC
>JAFEEV010000074.1 GCA_018240935.1 Pseudomonadota bacterium | reverse complement strand
GTGATGGACGAATCGGCCTGCGCAAAAGCCTGAAAAAGATGCGCCATTTGTTCGCCAGTCATGCCGATGCCGCTGTCGGTGATGCTGAAAATCAAAGTGGTGCTTTCGGCATCACCAGTGGAATCGGCTGCAATGCGTATAATGACTTCGCCGCGATCGGTGAACTTGATCGCATTGTTGGTGAGGTTGACGAAAATCTGGCTGAGTCTGAGCGGATCGCCGATGAAATGCCTCGGCACATCCGGCGCGACATAAAAAAGCACATCGACGGTTTTGTCCTTGGCCGCGATTGAAGCGATTGCGGATAGGTTTTCCAGAATCGTATTGAGATCGAAGGTGATATGATCGAGCTCGATTTTGTTGGCTTCTATTTTGGAATAATCCAGAATATCGTTAATCACCCCCAGCAAAATGTTGGACGAACCTTCGATGTTGCGCAGGTAAGCGCTTTGCCGCGCATCCAGGGTGGTTTTGCTTAACAGGTAGGCCATCCCCAGCACGGCATTCATCGGCGTACGGATCTCATGCGACATCATCGCCAGGAAACGGGTTTTGGCGTTGCTGGCTGCCTCAGCCTGCTGGCGCGCTTCGATCAGCATGGTTTCGCGCTCCTTGCGTTCGGTGATGTCCTGATGCGTGCCGAACATCATCAGCGGCTTGCCATCCTCAGTCCAGCTCAACACCTTGCCGCGATCCAGCACCCAGATCCAATGTCCGGCTTTGTGGCGCATGCGCGCTTCGCATTCGTAGTAAGGAATTTTTCCGGCGAAGTGATCTTTGAGCAGTATTTCGGATTGCTGCAAATCGTCCGGGTGCGCGAACTTAAGCCAGGTTTCGATGGATATTGGAGCCAATTCATCAAGTGTGTAGCCGATGATTTCGGCCCAGCGCGAATTGAAAATGACTTGCCCGGTTTGCACATTCCATTCCCACGTGCCGATGTGCGTTCCTTCGATGATGTTGGATAGCCGCAGGCGCTGATATTCCAGTTCCTTGGCGCGCTGCTTGCGGCCGGTGATGTCGCGCGATGAGGCGTAAATCAGTTTTCTGCCAGAGATTTCCAATCTTCTGGCATTGATCTCGACATCGAAAACCGTGCCGTCCTTACGCCGGTGTAATGTTTCGAACACGCGCGGAGTTGTCGAGACTTCGCGCACCGCGGCAATCAAATTTTCTTTGGGAATCATGGCGTCCCAGTCCATCACGTTGAGCCGGGCGGTTTCCTCGTTGGAGTAACCGAGCATCTTGGCGAATGCATGGCTGAATTCCACCACGTTGCCGTCTTCATCCAAGATATGCACACCGTCGCTGGCGAACTCCAATAAGGCGGAGAATTTCAACGAGATGTTTTTCAGATCGGTAATGTCGTTGGCGTAGCCATTCCAGATAATGCTGCCGTCGTTTTGTTTTTCCGGTTTCGAATGCGCGTGTATCCAGCGGATCTCATTTTCCCGGGTCATAATCCGGAAGTCCGCGTGCCAATCGTTTCCAGTGCTGGCGGATTCCTGGATCGACCGGTTGAATGTTTCCAGTTCCTCGGGATGAACGAGGGAAAAAATGGCGGATGCATCGGTGGTGACGCTTTCGGGCGATACCCCGAAAATTTCCGTTATTCCTTTGCTGGCATACGGCACGCAATGGCGTCCATCGGGAAACAGCTGGAATTGGTAAATGAAACCGGGGATGCTATTGGACAGATCTTCAAGAAATTTATGGCTCTTGATGAGCTGCGTTTCCAGATTCTTGCGCACCGTAATATCGACCAAGGTAATCAAATGGTGATGCTTGGCCGCTGTACTCGAGTCCAACGGTGACGCGGTAGCGATCACGCTGCGCGGTGAGCCGTCTTTACAGCGGATGACGACATCGAGCGGTTCGAAGTTGGCATGGTCTCTGAGCGATTTTTCCAGATGCTCGCGCCAAGCGGTTTTCACTTGCTGGCGATAGGCCGGATCCGGATAGGCCTTGGGCCACCATTCCGCCAATGTCGGGATGTCGTCCAAGGTATAACCGAAAGTCTGAATGAACGCTTTGTTGAGAAAAACGATATTGCGTTGATCGTCGTTAATCGCTTTGGGTATCGGCGATGAATCGATGATCGCAAAAAGCCGGGCTTCGCTTTTCCGCAACTCTGCTTCCACTTGGTTGCGCTCGGCGAATAACACGCTGACGAATTGCGCCGTGAGCGAAATGCCGAGGATGAAGATGTTCATGTCGAAGATATTCGGATTCCCGTCCACGACAAACGGGCCGTATTGGCGCGCCGTTTCGAACAGCGCCAGCACGGTAATGCCGCTGCATATCAGCGACACCACCGCCAATCCGCCTTGGATCGCGATCCATAACAGCAATGGCACGTAGATGACCAAGGCGAGGGAAATGCCGTTGAAATCGGAATTGCCGAACACCAGCCAGGTGGCGGGCAGCATCAGGATAATCGGCGCGATGGCAGGGCGCATGGATTGCCGGATGGCGATAGTCCAGCCGGGTGAAGAAAACGCGATCAGCAGAAACGGCGTTACCAGGAATTGTCCCAAACTGTTGCCGAACCACCAGTACAGCCAGGATTGAAAATAGTTCTGAGATTCCTGAATGACATCGAAGAAGAGCAACGTGGCCGTTCCCAAGGTGGCGCTGAACGGTTGCAGGATCAGAAAAATCATAGCGATCAGGCGGCCGAAGTCATGCACCTTGTTGAGCGCCGGATCGAGTTTCCAGCGCGTGAATAAAGTTGCCGCAATCACCGCCTCGATGCTATTGATGGCGGAAATGGCGAGCGCCGGTAACAACCCGAGTCCGCTGCTGACCGCCAGCGCCAGTTGTCCGAGGAAAATACCCGGCCAGACTTTGCGTCCGAGTAAAACAGCGGCGGCCAGCGCGATGCCTTCGGCCACGAAGAAAACCGGTGTGACAATAACATGTGCAACGGAGATCAGAAAGCTGAGGTGGCCGAACGCAAAATATAAGCCGGCTAACGCCAGGAGTTGAAGTATGTAACGGCGGAAGGCGGGCGGCTGATTGTTGCTTGGCATGAAAGGGTAAGAAATCGATCGAGTGGTCGGTTAACGCGGATTGGGATTAAACAGGGCTGAACGTGGCATAACGCAGAGATTAGCACGATGAAGATTAAAACAAAACGTTCTTCCGGCGGTTACCAATCCGCGGCAGAAAACTCTCAATGGCTGCAAAAAACGGTTTTTGACGTCCGGTTGAATGTCACGTGTTGACCGGTTTGCCGGGGAGAGCGTTCAGCCGCCGGTAGAACCATTGTTTGCAGTACTCTACCGCCAGGAGATAGGTGATGATCAAAATCGCCAAAAGTCCAAAGAACAGCAGCGGCAGCGGCGTGAAGCCGAGATATTGCGCCAGCGGGCTCAGCGGAAGCAGCATGGCGGCCGCGACAATGCTCAGCGAGGTGACGGTCAGCCAGCGGTTCGGGTGGCTGCGGAAGGGACTGCGCCGCGTCCGGATGATGAAAATGACCAGCACTTGCGTGGCAATCGACTCCACAAACCAGCCGGTGCGGAACAGAGTTTCATCGGCGTTGAATACTTCGATGAGCAAATAAAAAGTGACGAAATCGAATATCGAGCTGATCGGACCGATGGTCATCATGAAATTGCGGATGAAATTCATGTCCCATTGACTCGGCTGCGCCAGATCCTCCCGGTCGACATTGTCCATCGGCAGGGTGATTTCGGACAGATCGTAAAGCAGGTTGTTGAGCAAAATTTGCAGCGGCAACAGCGGCAAGAACGGCAGAAAGAGCGTAGATGCGGCCATGCTGAACATATTGCCGAAGTTCGAACTGGTCGCCATCATGATGTATTTCATCACATTGCCGAAGGTGCGCCGTCCTTCGATGACGCCGGCGTGCAGTACTTTGAGATCGTGCTCCAGCATGATCATGGCGGCTGCCTGCTTGGCCACGTCCACCGCGCCGGCGACCGAAATGCCGACGTCGGCAGTATGCAGGGAAGGCGCGTCGTTAATGCCGTCGCCGAGATACCCCACGACATGCTTGCGTGCCTTGAGCGCCAGCAACACGCGGTTTTTTTGCGCCGGATTGACGCGGCAAAACAGATTGACTTCTTCCACGCGCGCGCGCAATGCATCGTCCTGCATGGCGGCGATTTCCCTGCCGGTCAGCACACCGGTGACAGTTAGATTCAACTGATTGCATACGTGACGCGTGACCTGTTCGTTATCTCCCGTGACGATCTTCACTTGCACGCCGCTCGCTTGCAGCGCGGCTAGAACCGGGCCGGCGCTGACTTTGGGCGGATCCAGAAAAGCCGCAAAACCGCAGAACACCAACTCGCTTTCATCGGTTACGACGGCATGAGCATGATCCGGCGCGGTGTTGCGCCAAGCGATAGCGAGCACCCGGAAACCATCGGTTCCCAATTGATCGAGCAGCCGGTTGATCGCTTGCTGCGCGGCTTCATCCAGGGGAACCGCAGCGCCGGTTGCGTCTTCATAGTGCGTGCAAAGATCGAGAATATCCTCGGGCGCGCCTTTGACCGCCAGCATGCGGGCTTCATCGCGCTCCACCAGCACCGATACGCGGCGGCGCTCGAAATCGAACGGTACTTCGTCGATTTTTTTCCAGCCGGTCACGGCAATTTCACGGTGCAGCAGAATGGCGTCGTCCAACGGGCTTTTCAGTCCGCTTTCAAAGTAGCTGTTCAGATAGGCGAGCTCCAAGACGCGCTGCGTTTCCCGGCCTTGAGCGTTGACGTGGCGTTCCAGGCGGATTTTCGCTTCCGTCAGTGTGCCGGTTTTATCGGTGCAGAGAATATCCATCGCGCCCATGTCCTGGATCGCCGACAGCCGTTTGACGATGACTTTCAGAGCGGCCATGCGCAATGCGCCGCGGGTGAGCGTGACCGATACCACCATGGGCAATAATTCGGGCGTCAAACCGACCGCCAGCGCCACGGCAAACAAAAACGAATCGAGCAAGGGGCGATGCAGGACGACATTCACCAGCAAGGTAAAAAGAACCAGCAGAAACGTAAAACGCATGATCAGCATGCCGAATTGGCGTATGCCGAGCTCAAACGCCGTGGGCGGCGGTTTTTTTTCCAGGCTGCCGGCGATCTGTCCGAGCGCGGTCGCCTGGCCGGTGCGAGTAATGCGCATGCGGGCGGAGCCGCTGATCACGGTGCTGCCCATGAATACCGCAGACTTCGCTTCGATGTCCCATGGATCGGGAGGCGCCGGGGCTTCTGCAAATTTTTCCACCGGATAGGGTTCTCCGGTCAGTTGCGATTGATTCACGAAGAGGTCTTTGGCTTCGAGCAATTGACCGTCCGCCGGTATCAGGTCTCCGGCCGACAAGTAGACGGTATCATCCGGCACCAGTTGAGTCACCGGAATCTCCGCCAGCTTGCCGTCACGCAGCACGGTCGCGGTAACGGCCACTTGCGCCGCCAATTTGGCCGCTGACCGGCCGGCGCGGTATTCCTGGATGAAATCCAGCGTGACACTCATCAGAATGATGACACCGATGATCAACGCGCTGATTTCATCGCCGTTCAACGCCGATATGGTGATGGCGATTAGCAGCACCAACACCAGCGGATTATAAAAATGCGCGAGAAACTGCATCACGACGGAGCGTTGCCGGACGGGCTTCACTTCGTTTGTGCCGTGTTGCTTCAAGCGGATCGCCGCCTCGGCGCTGCTTAAACCGGTGTCTGTCGGATCGTTAACCATTTTATCTCGAGCCGTGCTTGTTCCGGCCGATTATAGCGGCTTTGCGATCGTTTGATCATCCG
>JAFEEV010000073.1 GCA_018240935.1 Pseudomonadota bacterium | reverse complement strand
TGTGATTGTTGCATAGTGTGCCTAACGACTAAATGATTACTAGCTAGCGATTATTTAGTCGTTACAAAATTCTGTATGTGGGGCGGCTGTACATTTTCCACTATTTCACTCCACATGATTTCAGTCCTTTATCTTCTTCCTCCCTGCGTATAAGCCGCGCAACTCACAGCTAATTGACGATAATTTTTATAGTGATTGTTGATATCGATTCTCGGGTTTGCTTATACTGAACGGCAGATTAATAAGCGCAGTTTTAACTGAGAATGAGGAGATACAAATAATGAAAGCAACTCTCGCGGATCTCATGCAACGCATACCCGGCAAGGCGAGTCCGGAATGGCCGATGGGTGAGCCGTTTACGCTGGCGTTTGCGCACGGTACGATGTCGGTCGAAGTGTATGCGCCCAGGGGTTCCGATATTCAGACGCCGCACGATCAGGATGAGTTGTATTTCATTCATACCGGCCGGGGAGAAATCGTTATTGCCGTTGAGCGGCATGCGTTTGAGCCGGGCATGGTGTTTTTCGTTGCGGCGCATGTTGAGCACCGCTTTGAGAATTTCTCGCCGGATTTCACGACTTGGGTGGTGTTTTGGGGACCCAAAGGCGGAGAGAAGAATCCGGGAACAGCGGGTTGACAGCTATGCTCAAGTTTTATGGTTATAAACAGTGCGGAACCTGCCGTAAGGCAGAGCAATTTTTACAGCAGGCCGGTGCTGCTTACGAATTTATCGACATCACGCTGAATCCGCCGGATGCGGAAGAATTGGCGGCGATTGCCGCGCGCGCCGGGGTTTCGTTGAATAAACTCTTCAATACCAGCGGTGTGCAATACCGCGAGTTGAAAATCAAGGAGCGGCTGCCGGCGTTATCCGATCCGGAAATATTGGCCCTGCTCGCGGGCAACGGCCGTTTGATCAAGCGTCCGCTGATTACCGACGGTAAACGCGCAACCGTGGGATTCGACGCGGAACGGTTTGCCGCTGTCTGGTGTTAACGCCCCATTATTTTTCTGTTTCCGGTTGACTGGCAGCGCGCGGCGCTTGGCGCTTAGCCGCAGTGCCGCCGACAATTCTGCTTGCGCTTTGGCGCTCATGCTTGTACTCTTCTCCGCCATAGACGGCGTGAACAGGGCTTATCAATAACCGGATCAAGCAGGAGGCAGAAATTGGCTGAACAACGTTTTTTTGTGCGCAAAGCGGCGGTACTCGGGGCTGGAGTCATGGGAGCGCAGATCGCGGCGCACTTGGTGAACGCCAATATCGAAACCTTACTGTTCGAACTGCCGGGCGACGACAAGAATCCGAACGCCAATGTGATCAAGGCGGTGGAAAAACTCAAAAAACAAGAACCCGCCCCGCTGTCCGTCAAAACCAAAGCCATCTGTATCCAACCCGCCAATTACGAGCAACATCTCGAACTGTTGAAAGATTGCGATCTGGTGATCGAAGCGATCGCCGAGCGCATGGACTGGAAGCGCGATCTGTACGTCAAGGTTGCACCTTATCTGTGCGAGCACACCATTTTCGCCAGCAACACGTCCGGGTTGTCGATCAATCAATTGGCCGAAGCGTTTCCGGAAGAGCTGCGGCACCGTTTCTGCGGCATCCATTTCTTCAATCCGCCGCGCTATATGCACTTGGTCGAGCTGATTCCGTGCCGGGGCAGCGAAGCGAGCATGCTCGATCACCTGGAAGAATTTCTCGTCACGAATCTGGGCAAGGGTGTGATCCGCGCCAAGGATACGCCGAACTTCATCGCCAACCGCATCGGCGTGTTTTCGTTGCTGGCCACGATGCATCACGGCCAGGCGTTTGATTTCGGTTTCGATCGGGTCGACGCACTGACCGGTGCCTTGATCGGCCGCCCCAAAAGCGCCACGTTCCGCACCGCCGATGTGGTCGGACTCGATACGCTGGCGCACGTCATCAATACTATGCGCGATACGTTACCGGACGATCCGTGGCACCCGCATTTTGCTGTGCCGGATTGGCTGCAAGGCTTGATCGAAGCCGGTGCGCTGGGGGAGAAAGTTAAGCGCGGCGTGTACCAGAAAATCAAGGGTGAAATTCATGTACTGGACCGTGCGACGAAGGCTTACCGGTTATCGGGCGCGGAAGCCGATGAAGATTTGAAACGCTTGCTGAAATACAGCAGCCCGGCCGAGAAGTTTGCCGCGTTGCGCAACAGTCACGAGCCGCAGGCGCAGTTTTTGTGGTCGATCTTCCGCGATCTGTTCCATTACTGCGCGGTGCAATTGGAGTCGATCGCCGATAATGCACGCGATCTCGATTTGGCGGTACGCTGGGGGTTCGGCTGGAATCAGGGGCCGTTTGAAATTTGGCAATCGGCCGGCTGGAAACAAATCGCCCAGTGGATTCAGGAAGACATTGCCGCCGGGAAATGCATGAGCCAGGCGCCGTTACCGCAATGGGTCATGACCCTGGCGGAGAGTGAATCGCCCGGCGTGCATTCCGCGCAAGGCTCATTTGCCCCGGCTTCTGGAAAGCCGCAACTGCGCTCAACATTGCCGGTGTACCAGCGCCAGCTTTTTCCCGACCGTTTGATTGGCGAATCAGCGACGTATGGCGAAACTATCTTTGAAACAGGCGCGGTGCGGCTATGGCATACCGGTGACAAAATCGCCATTTTGAGCTTCAAGAGCAAAATGCACACCATCGGCATCGATGTGCTCGAAGGGGTGCAGCAGGCGATCAAGGAAGCCGAGCAGAATTGGCGCGCATTGGTGATCTGGCAAACCGAATCGCCGTTTTCCGCCGGTGCCAATTTGCAGAAAGCCACCGAAAAACCCAAAGCGGATGCGCAACATAGCAATGCGCCCGCAGAACCGCCTGCGCCGCCAAAACCGCCGACCGCATTTCAATCCTTCCTGAAGAAATTACGTAAATCGACCCAGGCGACCGTGCTGCAAGTGGCGCGCGAACTGGATCTGGCCGATGTGCTGATGGCCAAGAAACTGGCCGAAGTGGAAGGTATGATCAAACAGTTTCAGCAAACCTCGCAAATGCTGCGCTATTCGATGATTCCGACCGTTGCTGCTGTGGATGGTCTGGCGTTGGGCGGCGGGTGCGAGTTTGTCATGCACTGCGACCGCGCGGTGGCTACGTTGGAAAGTTACATCGGGCTGGTCGAAACCGGGGTCGGGTTGTTGCCGGCGGGCGGCGGGTGTAAGGAATTTGCCATGCGGGCTGCGCAAAACGCCAAGGATGGCGATCCGTTTCCGCACTTGAAATATTATTTCCAGACCGTGGCAATGGCGGAACTGGCGAAAAGCGCCGAGCAAGCGAAAGAGTTGGGTTATTTGCGCTTTGCCGATACCGTGGTGATGCATCGTTATGAATTATTGCATGTGGCTAAGGCACAAGCGCTGGCGCTGGCCGAAGCCGGTTACCGTCCGCCGTTGCGGGTGCGGGAAATTCCGGTGGCAGGCAATACCGGCATTGCGACGATTCAGAGTCAACTGGTGAATATGCGCGAAGGCGGCTTCATTTCCGAACACGACAACCTGATCGCCAACAAAGTGGCGCATGTCATGTGCGGCGGCGATCTGACGCCGGGCAGCCTGGTCGACGAGGACTGGTTCCTGGAACTGGAACGCACCGCTTTCATGGAATTGCTGGCGACGGAAAAAACCCAGGCGCGCATTGAATATACGTTGAAAACCGGCAAGCCGCTGAGAAACTGATTTCACGATTCACGGAGAATCCTATGACCAAGCAAACGCAAGAAGCCTATATCGTAGCCGCCACACGCACACCGGTCGGCAAAGCGCCGCGCGGCATGTTCAAGAACGTGCGCCCTGACGACATGCTGGTGCATGTGCTGCACGCCGTGATGAAACAATGCGAAGGCTTGGATCCGGCGGCGATTGATGATGTCATCGTCGGTTGCGCCATGCCGGAAGCGGAACAGGGTATCAATGTGGCGCGCGTGGCGCTGCTATTGGCTGGTTTGCCCAACAGCGTGGCCGGTATGACGGTGAACCGGTTTTGCGCGTCCGGCTTGCAATCGGTTGCGCTGGCGGCGGACCGCATCCGCCTCGGCGAAGCCGATGTGATGATTGCCGGCGGCACCGAGAGCATGAGTATGGTGCCGATGATGGGTAATAAAGTGGCGATGAATCCGGTGATGTTCCAGCATGAGGAAAATGTCGCGATTGCTTACGGCATGGGCATGACGGCCGAGAAAGTAGCGGAGCAATGGAAGGTCTCGCGCGAGGATCAGGATGAATTCGCCTTGACCAGTCATCAGCGGGCATTGAAGGCGATCGCAACAGGCGAATTCAAGGATGAGATTGCGCCTTACACGGTCGACGAGAAACGCCCGGATTTGATCGCGCATACGGTGCATGAGGAGAT
>JAFEEV010000072.1 GCA_018240935.1 Pseudomonadota bacterium | reverse complement strand
TTTCACGCTTAGGTTCCGGCTTTATTTCCCGCGTCATGGCAATTTCGGTCACTTCCTGGGCAGCAGGTTTTTCCGTTTTTCCCATGTACTTGTTCATCCACAAGATCATTCCGAAAACCAGAACCACGCCCAGCACCATCGATACAAAGCCTGCCGCATGCCGGTTTAAATTCATTGTCTTCATTTGCATTACCCCGCTTCTTTTTTCGTTGCAATCCCCACGCTCTCGGCGCCTGCCAGCCGCGCTTGGTCTACGACCTCAACCAATCTTCCGGCAGGAACACCTTCATCCGTAACCACCAGCACTACTTTACTGGAGGCGTTATTCAACAAATCGCGCAGCTTGCTCTGTATCAACCACAAGCGTATCGGCTCGCCATCCAAATAAGTATCGCCGCTACGGTCGATGAACAGCCGGATGGCTTTGCTCGATGCAGTCACGGCGCTACTCGCTTTCGGCCGCTCCAGCTCGAGTTTCATATCTTTCACAAACGACGCCGTTACCATAAAGAAAATCAACAAGATGAACACCATATCAATCATCGGTGTCATATCGATCACCGCTTCCGCTTCGGGTGGCTCACTATTTCTCATAACGCATTACCTATCTTTCTTTCAATGTTGATGACACAGCAGATCTTTGATTTGGGAGAGATCTTGCTCGATTTGCTGCTGTTTCCGGTTGAGGAAGCTGTTTGCCAGAAAACCCGGAACCGCCACCGTCAATCCCATTTGCGTCGTGAATAACGCTTCCGCAATTCCGCCGGCGATACCGCCCGACTGCGAGTGCACTGTCATCGTCGACAACGATTGGAATGTTTCGATCATCCCGGTGACAGTTCCCAATAAACCGAGTAACGGTGCGATCAATACCGTCACGCGCGTCAACGAAGAAAATCGCGCGATTTCCCTTTCATAGTCATAAAATGCCGCGTCCAGATGGCGTCTAAGGTTCACGACACCGCGCCGCTTTAACGCGATTCCTTGTTTGATCGCCCTTGCCACGATGCTTCTCGCTTGCCTGCCATTGTCTTCCTGGTAATACTTCAACAGGTCGCGCACCCCCATCAACTTCGGTTCCTTCATGATCCAAAACCGGTACCCGATGCCATACCACAGCAATAAAACACACAGCACCAGCGGCGGCATGACGATGCCCCCGATCACAAACAACTCGTTAAGCCATATCACCAGCTCAGGAAAAGTCATATCAGGAATTCGCAAACACCAAGCCGTTCTCATTCATAGGCGCAGCCGGAACGGAAGATTCCGCTTCCATATCGCGCCCGCCCCCCAGAAACACATTGACAATCCGCAGCGCCGCATGCTCCATGTCGCGCTTGATGTTTCTAGCCCACGTCGTTAATAAAGATCCCAGCAACAAGGTCGGAATAGCGACCACCAGTCCCAGCTCGGTCGTCACCAATGCAATGGCAATACCCTCGGATAACAATCTTGGATCGCTGGTGCCAAACTGGGTAATCGAATCGAACGTTTCAATCATCCCGGTGACCGTTCCCAGCAGACCGAGCAGCGGCGCGACCGATGCGATCACCAGAATGGCCGCGCCAAAGCGGTCCAGCGGTCCGGATTCCTGCAGAATGGCTTCGTACACGATGCCTTCCATGTGGTCACGGTCATCTTTCAAGTGCCGCAAGGTATACAACAGAACACGGCCGATTGCCGAGGTTGAATTTTCTTCACAGCTTTTTTTAGCCGCATCCAGATCGCCGGTCGCCAGCTGCCCCAAGATGAGATCGGATAATTGCTTCGTGTTGGCGCTATTGGCGCGCAGCAGATAAGCCCGGATCAGGACGAAGAAACCGCCGATCACACCGAGTATCACGATAACCCACCCGATCGGCCCGCCCGAATCAACATGTTGAAACAAAGTTTGTTCATGCGCATCTTCAACAGCCGTTGAGCGCGACTCGAACAAGTACAATTGCAGGAAATCGGGTTGCTGGTTTTTACTCAAGGCAACCGCGCTTTCCATGCCACCGGCTTTCCAGATTTTGAATTCACCGCCACCGGCGGGCGCCAGACTGCCGCTACCGTCTTCACTGATTCCGTATGCCGCAATATTGCCCATGGACAATATGGTTCCCTGCACCTGCTTGCCATTCACCAGATAAAATTTTCCCGGCTTGGTCTTGATGGCTCCCAGATCTTGCAGCAAAGGCATCGCCTGCTTGAACAAAAATTCGATCTTGGCTTGATCATTGCCTTTGCCCTCGGCAATGGCGGCTGGCACTTCAATGCCATGATCCTTCAGAGTGGCTCCCGCTTGCAGGTAGGTAGTCTCGAGCGCATCGTTACGCTCCGTAACAGCCGCTTCCTTGCGCTCCGCTTCCGATAGCTGCGCGGTCATTTGATCGATTTTTGCCGAGCGGTCGACAGAGCTGCGTTCCAGAGCGGCGATTCTTGCGCTGAGCGCCTGTTCTTCGCGCGCCGCCGACGATTGGTATGTCTTCAGGCGCTCGCTCAACTCACGCTTCTGCGCCTCCAGAAAAGCATATTCGCGTTTATACGCGGTCTCGAGACTGACGGTTTCCTGTTTCGATGCACCGGATTTCTTTGCAGGCGCGGCACCGGATTTATCGTCCGGCGCGGACACCGGCGCGTCTTCAACCGTTACCGCAGTATTATTTTCCTTATCCTTGGCGTATGCGGCGTTGACTAGCGCCATTAATGCCAGCATTAACAATAATTTCTTCATTTTCTCAACGGATTGGGTAGTTCGAAATAACCTTGGCGTATTTGTTTCTTCAGGGAATCGAAGAGAATCTTGATGCGCTCCATTTCATGCGTCTGGTCAACGGTTTCGTATTTCCATTCCCCTGAAGCCAGACGCTTCGCTATGCCGGCCCGGTTATCCTTAGTTTGAAAAAAAAGAAACACCGTGCCGAGCTTGGCAATGTCCACCAAAATTTTTTCACCGTTGAGCAGGATGGTTTGCTGGTAAATTCCATTTTCCTTGCTCAAGCGTATTTCGTCCTCGATCAAGGACCACGCCTGGCTTGCCGCCTTATTAGGATCAATCAACTGATGATTGATGTTCTTTTCCAGATCTTCGATCGCCTTGATGCGGTCTTCCGTTTTGAACGGGAAACCCGATTGAATATGGCGCTTATAATCCCCCAGCACCGCCAGTAAAACCGGTTTGAGCGTTTCCCCCGATTCCTCGGCTTTTTTAGTGTTTTCGGATAACTTCCCGATGGAATGCTGCAATTTCTCGAGGCTCAGCTTCTGGCGGCGTTCTTCAACGCTTAAGTCCGCCAATTGCGAATTGAGTGCTGCCATTCTGCTGCCGTGCTTTTCCTTTTCGATATCCAGCTGCGACTGCAAGGTCTCGACCTCGCCGCGGATTTTGGCCAGCGATTTCGCCAGATTTTCAACGCTGCTGGCCGCCGCCGGTAGTACTGCCACCAACAGCAACGAACCGCTCAGCGCCATGATTTGTTTTGATAACCGAATACGCATATATCCCTCATTAAAGATGCCGTGCATACTACAAGCCGGATATTTCACTTTCATGACAATTCGATGTCATTTCATGAAGCGCTTGCAAGGGTGGAATGGATTTGTGACAGGCTGAAAATATATGCCTAAGAACGCTGAGGATTATGATTTATAGAACGGATATCCCAAACGTAGCGGAATATCCGGTCTGTCATGAAATTTTTATATTGCACCGCTAGGATGGCGGTCCCAACAATGCAACCGAGGAGGAACCTGATGATCGATCAAACGATTACCAAAGAGAAAAACGTATTCTTATTGACCGATAGCAATTGGCACGCACGCATGATTCAATTCATTGTCGGTGTTTTGATGCTGGCGCTGTATGTGTGGATTGCCGCGGGTGTAGCGAGCTTATTGTTCAATCTGCCGGAGATTCTGAAGAGCGGCTGGACGCAAATCGCCGAACACATCATCGTCGACATCGTACTGATCCTGGCGATCCTCGAACTGGTCCGTATCCTGCAATCCTACCTGTCGGTCGGACGCGTCAAGGTGACGTTCATTCTGGACGTGGCGCTGGTGGTGCTAATCGGCGAACTGATCGGCCTGTGGTACAAAGACTATACAACGACCGAAGTCGGCCTGCACATCGCCGCCATTACGATGTTGATCCTGCTACGAATTGTGTCGATCCGGTTTTCGCCGAATGTGATTGACTAAGAAATAGCCGGTTCAATCTGGCAGCGCAGCATAGCTCCCCACCGCTATAACTGACTAGCATTTGAATTGGATTTCTTGAGGAACAGAAATCGTTTCAGTTTTTCTGTAAGACGATCTTTCTTGCTAAGCTCACACTCCCAAACAACGATAACAACCCAGCCTGCTGAGCGTAATGC
>JAFEEV010000071.1 GCA_018240935.1 Pseudomonadota bacterium | reverse complement strand
GCCCGAACAGGATATCCAACTTACCGAGCATCGGACGGATGCCGCGCGGCGCCTGTGCAATCAGGTTATTGAGGAATTGCAGGTAATTCTGGAACAGTTGCGCATCGCCCAGCCGTTTGGCGGCGGTCGGCGAGGTTGCCAGCACCAGCTCGATGACCGCGCCCGAGGTGCGCGAAGCCAGGCCCAATACCGAAGTGGCCAGATCGCCGATCACGTCTTCGCCGATTTCCTTGGCAACCAGCGGAATTTCGTCGATCCAGCAATCGACCACGCTGCGTCCGCGCCCCAGACCGCGGATTGCGGATGCGCCCTTCAGGTAATTATCCAAGCCGCGCGGCGAAAAGATCTTGATCGCTTCCGGCCAGGCATGATGGAGCAATTCAACCGATTCCGGTTCCAGATCCTCGAGCAATTCTTTGTAATCGTCCAGATTGACACTCATGGCAGCACCTGTTTAATGGATTAAAGCAAACGGGTTATGTTTCCGGGTTAGTTGAAGAACGTGCTGACTGCGGCGTCCAGCGCATCGCGCATGTCCGGATCGTCGGTGATCGGACGTACCAGCGCTACGCGGCAAGCGGCGTGCGCATCGACTTTCTTGGCGATCAAGCTGCCGGCGTAAATCAGCATACGGGTGGAAATCCCTTCATCCAAGCCATGCCCCTTCAAGTTGCGCGCGCGCTCGGCAATCGATACCAGCTTTTCGGCGATCTCGGCCGATACACCGGATTCATGCGCGACGATTTCGCTTTCCACATCATGGTTCGGATAGTTGAAATCCAGTGCGCCAAAACGTTGCTTGGTCGATTGTTTCAGGTCTTTCATCAAACTCTGATAACCCGGGTTGTACGAAATGACGATCTGGAAATCCTTGTGCGCCTGAATCAATTCGCCCTTTTTCTCCAAGGGCAGCACACGGCGGTTGTCGGTCAGCGGGTGGATCACGACGGTGGTGTCCTGACGGGCTTCCACCACTTCGTCCAGATAACAGATGGCACCATAACGGGCAGCCACCGCTAACGGACCATCCTGCCAGCGGGTGCCGTTGGCGTCGAGTAGAAAACGTCCGACCAGATCGGAAGCGGTCATGTCTTCGTTACAGGCCACAGTGATCAGCGGTTTTTTCAGCTTCCACGCCATGTATTCGACAAAACGGGTTTTACCGCAACCGGTCGGGCCTTTCAGCATCATGGGCATGCGCACCGAGTAGGCCGCTTCGTACAATTGCACTTCATCGGCTACCGGATGGTAATAGGGTTCTTTGGTGACACGATATTGTTCGATGATATCGCTCATGATGAGCTCCTGTAATAGTTATTTGAAAAACATGCAGTGTCTAAATTCAGGTCGAAAAAAAACCCCCGCCCTGTTACAGGGATATGGGGGTTTCAGGGTTCGAAACCCGTTAAAACTTATACCGTTTTGCCGCGGTAAATAACCATCGAGGTACCTTGGCTTTGCGAGAAATTGTCATAGCCGACCAGACGTACATGATTGTTCGGGTTGGCTTTATGGCAAGCTTCCGCTTCACCGAGAATGCGATCGACATCGGTTTCGCCGAACATCGGCAGCTTCCACATGTACCAGTAGTTATCCATCAGGTGTTCCGGTTCGGTGTGCTCGATCGCCGGGTTCCAGCCTTTTTTGACGATGTATTCAACTTGTTGTTTGATCTGTTTGGCGTTCATCGATGGCAAATACGAAAAAGTTTCGAATTTGCGGCTGGCAGGATCGCTAACACGGCTTTTGTAATCCAACATTTCTGACATTTTGTTACTCCTACTTCTGAGTTTGGGTTATCCGGCACAAACGGTTTGTGCCGGTCGAGTGAAAATGATTATTTATGTGCGACGTCCAGTTTGTCGACGGTGTCGAATTCAAACTTGATTTCTTTCCAGGTTTCCATCGCGATTTTGAGTTCCGGGCTGTGTTTAGCAGCAGCGGTCAGAATCTCTTTACCTTTCTTCTCGATTTCCACGCCTTGGTTACGCGCTTCGACGCACGCTTCCAGCGCCACACGGTTAGCCGCTGCACCAGCCGCGTTACCCCATGGATGGCCTAAGGTACCGCCACCGAACTGCAAGCAAGCGTCGTCACCGAAGATCGCTACCAGCGCCGGCATGTGCCATACGTGAATACCGCCGGAAGCAACCGGGAATACGCCAGGCATTGAACCCCAATCTTGATCGAACATGATACCGCGGCTGCGATCTTCTTTGATGAAGCTGTCGCGCATCGTATCGATCCAACCCAGGGTTGCAGCGCGATCGCCTTCCAGTTTACCTACTACGGTACCGGAGTGCAGGTGATCACCACCCGATAAACGCAGGATTTTAGCCAGTACACGGAAGTGGATACCGTGATGCGGGTTACGGTCGATTACCGCGTGCATTGCGCGGTGGATGTGCAGCAGGATGCCGTTGTCACGGCACCAGTTGGCCAGGCCGGTGTTGGCGCAGAAGCCGCCGGTGATGTAGTCGTGCATAATGATCGGCGCGCCGATTTCTTTTGCGAATTCCGCGCGTTTGTACATTTCTTCCGGGGTTGGCGCGGTCACGTTCAGATAGTGGCCTTTGCGTTCGCCGGTTTCACGTTCTGCTTTGTGGACGGCTTCCATCACAAATTCGAAACGTTGGCGCCAGCGCATGAACGGTTGGCTGTTGACGTTTTCGTCGTCTTTGGTCAGATCCAGACCGCCGCGCAGACATTCGTAGACGGCACGGCCATAGTTTTTAGCGGATAAACCGAGTTTCGGTTTGATGGTGCAACCGAGCAGGGCGCGGCCGTATTTGTTCAGTTTGTCGCGTTCCACTTGGATACCGTGTGGAGGGCCGCCGCAGGTTTTAACGTAAGCGATCGGGAAGCGCACATCTTCCAGACGTAAACCACGAATCGCTTTGAAGCCGAATACGTTGCCAACGAGGGAGGTAAACACGTTGACAACGGATCCTTCTTCGAACAGATCGATCGGGTAAGCAATAAATGCATAGAAACAGGTGTCGTCGCCAGGAACGTCTTCGATGCGGTAAGCGCGGCCTTTGTAGTAATCCAGATCGGTCAGCAGGTCAGTCCAAACGGTGGTCCAGGTACCGGTTGAAGATTCCGCTGCAACTGCCGCAGCTGCTTCTTCACGGTCAACACCCGGTTGAGGAACGATTTTGAAACAAGCCAGAATATCCGTATCCAATGGGGTGTATTCAGGTGTCCAGTAGGTTTGC
>JAFEEV010000070.1 GCA_018240935.1 Pseudomonadota bacterium | reverse complement strand
GACCTGACCGGTCAGGCGAATCATCTTGCGGTCACCATCGGCGCCGACATCGTCAAGCAGAAAATGGCGACCAATAATGGCGGATACAACGCGATCAAATTCGGCAAAACACACCCCAAGGTCTATAGTGAACTGACCACTGAACATCCGATCGATCTGGTGCGCTATCAAGTGGCCAACTGCTATATGGGCCGGATCGGCATGATCAATTCGGGCGGAGAATCCGGCAGCGACGATTTACACCAAGCGGTCCGCACCGCCGTCATCAATAAACGGGCCGGCGGCATGGGATTGATTTCCGGACGCAAGGCATTCCAGAAACCGTTCGCCGAAGGCGTGAAATTGCTGAATGCCATTCAGGATGTCTATTTGTCCGATGAAGTAACCATTGCGTAAGAGAGCTTTGGAAAACTACCCGGCCAGGCTCGTGGAGAGCATGGCCGGGTAAACAAATAACTTATTTACCCGATGCCTTAATCGCGTCGAGATTGTCGCGAGCTTCCTGATTTCCCTGCGCAGCCGCTTTTTCAAACCACTCTATGGCTTTCTTTTCGTCTCTGGCTACACCCTCTCCGGTGAAATACATGGCGCCGAGATTGTTTTGCGCGTCGACATGCCCCTGCTCGGCCGCTTTCTTGAATAACTCCACCGCTTGTTCCATGTCTTGCGGAACACCTTCACCGTTCGCGTACATCAACCCTAAATTAAACTGCGCATCGGCATAACCTTGCTCGGCGGCCCGGTAAAACCATCCGGCGGCCAGTTCAGGATCGTTATCCAACACCTTGCCGGACAAATTTTTTGATACTGCTTCACCGGTGTAGTACATCACACCCAAACTGTTCTGCGCCGCCGGATCCCCCGCTTTTGCATCAGCCATCAATGCCTTGAATTTCTCTTCGGCAGCTTTCACATCACCGAAACCTCCAGGCATAATTTGTTCTTTTAATTCCGCTTTTTCTTCGTCAGATAAACCTTCACTCATGAACGACGGAATCTCACCCAGCTTGGTGATTTCGTTCATAGGAGAGGGTATCGAGTTTGCTGCCGATTTATCACTTCCCGGTTCACCGCTACAGCCGGTCAGCACTGCAACCGTCGCAGCAAGAATTAAAACAGCCGAAACATTCATCTAAAATTTCCTCTATTCATTGGGTTATAACGATTAAACGATTACAGCGCGCTTTCAAAGCCGGCCGGACATCATGCTATTTGGCTCCCGCCTTTATCAATAATTCAATCACTTCCTTATAATGATAAAGTTTGGCCAGTGTCAATGCAGTCGCGCCATTGCTGGCTTTCAGATTAGGATTGGCGTTTGCCGCCAGCAATGTATGAACCGCACCCAGATGGCCATGCTGCGCCGCCAGCATCAGTGCTGTCGCGCCATTCATCAATTGATAATTGACATCGGCGCCGGCATTCAGCAATGTCTGAATGACTTGCCGGTGGCCTTGCTGCGCCGCCAGCATCAGCGCTGTCATACTGTCGGCGCGCTTGGCATTCACATCCGCTTTTGCCGCCAGCAACAAATCGATCGCTTTCCTGCGGTCTTTTTCGGCGGCCAGCATTAGAGCCGTGCCATCTTCTTCGGTCGCTGCATTCACGTCAGCACCGGCAGACAGTAACATTTCCACCGCCTGATCGCGGCCATCGCGAGCCGATCGCATCAGCGGAGTATAGTGATCGTCCGCTCTTAAATTGATATCCACACCGGCTTGCAGGAAACGTTCAACAGCAGCAGCATGGCCTTTTTTTACCGCCGCCAGAAAAGCGGCGTGCAATTCCTCCTGATCAATACGCTGCGTATCCAGTATTTTTTTGACTAAGGGTATGTTGCCTTTATCCGCGGCGTTGACTAATTCGCTGCCGGTATTCGTTGACCAGACTTCAGTGGAAACGATAGAAAGTAAAAATACCATCATCCAACCTGTAAGTTTATTTGCTAACAATCTCGTCATGCAAAATTCCTTCTCAATCATTTATTCACACAGAACTTTCTTTAATTATCACCGCATAAAAATGCAGCCAGACGGTAAATGAGGCAGATTATACCGTTTAAGCCGTCATCTTGCCCGCGCATTACAGCGCACTCAGCCAATCGCACATTCCACGGCGTGTTGCAATATGCTATTCTCCTGCCCTATTCAATTCGAACAAAATCGCGATGCATTGGTTGCCGCCAGAATCTCCCGGCACAAATATTCATCCGATTTATCCATTACAAACCGGCATCCTGAAAAAATTTCCAGCAATCATATGATCAGCGCGCATTACGATATTGTCGTCATTGGCGGCGGGCCGGTGGGCATGGCTTTGGCACTGGCGCTGCAGGATACCGGTATTTCGAGCTTGTTGCTGGAAGCGCGCGGTTTGCCGGAGAAAGACGAAGATCCGCGTCCGCTGGCATTATCCTACGGCAGTCACTTAATCCTGCACCGCTTGGGCGTATGGAGCGGATTGTCAAAAAAAACACCGATTACGACGATCCACATTTCCAATCGCGGCAGCCTCGGTCAAACGGTTTTGACGCCGCAAGACGCCGGCGTTCCCACGTTGGGGTTCGTCGTCAATTATCACGATTTGTTTTGCTCGATGCATCAACGCTTAATGTCGGATACTTCCGGCTACATAGCCGGTGCGGTCGTCACCGGTCTGGATACTACGGAAAATTCGGGCATGGTGCATTTCAATTATCAAAACGAAGCGCAAAAAGTGACCGCCAAGCTGATAGTACTCGCGGATGGCGGCAAACTGGCGCAGCAATTACCCGATGTCGCTTATCAGTCGCATGACTATCACCAATTCGCTGTGGTCGGCAATGTCAAGGCGGAGAAAAAACAAAGCGGAATTGCCTACGAACGCTTTACCGCCGATGGACCGGTGGCATTGCTGCCGAACGAAGAAGATTTCGCGCTGGTGTGGACGGTAAGCCCTGAAGCAATTCATGAAATTAGCGCGCTGAACGAGGCCGATTTTTTGGCCAGACTGCACCGGCACTTCGGCGACCGGCTGGGAAAATTCACCCATGCCGGAAAGAGATCGGCATTCCCGTTAACATTGAAATATGCCCTGAGCGTTACGGCGCAAAGAGTTGCACTCATCGGGAATGCGGCGCAAACATTGCATCCCGTTGCAGGACAAGGGTTTAATCTGGGCTTGAGAGATGCTTATGAGTTAGCGCAAGAAGCGATCGATGCGCAAAATACCTCACGGCAAATCGGCGCTCCGGCGATGCTGTCGAATTACCGCCGGAAAAGGCAAATCGACAGCGGAGGCGGCCGTTTTTTTACCGATACGCTCATCAAGCTGTTTTCCAATGACAATGCACTGCTCAAGCACGCTTGCGGAATCGGATTGACCGCATTGAATTGCACGCCGCCGCTGAAACGGTTTGTCGCCCGCCGCATGATCTTTGGCGCACGCGGATAACCCGTTTTCCTGTCGCGCCTCTATCGGCCTGACGAAACAAAAGTTATAATTGGTTCCATTATGCACTGTGAGAATTTTATATGAATATTCACCTGCTGCAGCCAAGATACCCAACATCCCGGTCAATCACTTCCCAAGGCCACTGATTTTACTTATACACTGCGCTCAACATGCAAATCGGCACGCACATTTTGAAAAACAAACTGATTGTTGCTCCCATGGCGGGTGTTACCGACCGGCCATTCAGGCAATTGTGCAAGACGATGGGAGCAGGTATGGCGGTTTCCGAAATGGTGTCCAGTAATTCGCTATTGTGGGGTTCAAAAAAAACACAGCGCCGCGCGAATCATGACGGTGAAGTTTCGCCGGTTTCCGTGCAAATTGCCGGCGCCGATCCGCAGATGCTGGCAGCCGCTGCGCGTTACAATGTCGACAATGGCGCTCAGATTATCGATATCAATATGGGCTGTCCGGCCAAAAAAATCTGCAATGTCATGGCAGGTTCCGCGCTATTGCAAGATGAGCAATTAGTGGGAAAGATTCTGGATGCGGTGGTCAAAGCCGTGAACATCCCGGTGACACTTAAGATACGCACCGGTTGGGATAAACAACACAAAAACGCCCTCTCCATCGCCCATATTGCCGAAAATTCGGGTGTTCAAGCGCTCGCAATTCATGGCCGCACGCGTGCTTGCGCTTATACCGGCACTGCGGAATACGATACCATCGCGGCGGTTAAAGCCGCAATCAAGATCCCTGTCATTGCCAACGGCGATATCACGACACCGGAAAAAGCACGCTCGATTCTTGCTTATACAAAGGCGGATGCGATCATGATCGGCCGCGCCGCGCAAGGTAGACCGTGGATCTTCCGCGAAATCAATCACTACCTCGCTACCGGCGAGCATTTACCGGCGCCCGAAGTATCCGAAATCCATCGGGTGCTCATCAATCATTTACATGATTTATATGAATTTTACGGTGAATATTCAGGCGTTCGCATCGCACGCAAACATATTTCCTGGTATACCAAAGGACTTGTCGGTTCCGCCGGATTTCGTCAGTCCATGAACCAACTGCAAACCAGTGATCAGCAAATTCTGGAAACTAATAATTTTTTTTCCACGTTAGCTGAAAAAGGTCAACGATTGAGTTATATCAAAGAAGGGGAGTAGGTAGTTTATGAATGCAATCAAGGAAAATGAAATTGCATCGTGCATTCGCAAAGCCATAAACGGATATCTCAATGACCTGGATGGGGAGAAGCCATGTCATATTTACAATATGGTCATGCATAGCGTCGAGAAGCCTTTAATTGAAATCGCCATACAATATACCAAAGGAAACCAGACGCAAGCGGCTGATTTACTGGGAATAAATAGAAATACGTTACGTCAAAAAATGAAACAATATCAAATTAAATGACCATTAAACAAGCGCTTATCAGTGTTTCGGATAAAACCGGAATCGTAGAATTAGTAAAGGAATTGATCCGGCACAATATCACCATCCTGTCCACAGGCGGCACCGCCAAGCTGCTGCAGGAGACCGGGATCCCCGTTATCGAGGTAGGCGACTATACCGGTTTTCCGGAAATGCTGGACGGACGGGTCAAAACGTTGCACCCAAAAATCCATGCCGGCATATTGGCACGCCATGATTTGCCCGATCACCAACACGCACTGAAACAAGCATCGATTGCCAATATCGAGTTGGTGATCGTTAATCTCTATCCATTCAAGCAAACTGTTGCAAAACCGGATTGCAGTTTCGATGATGCGATTGAGAATAT
>JAFEEV010000006.1 GCA_018240935.1 Pseudomonadota bacterium | reverse complement strand
TGGTGCTGTTGAGAGGAGTCGAACCTCCGACCTACTGATTACGAATCAGTTGCTCTACCAACTGAGCTACAACAGCCTGAGCGCAAATTGAGCGGCGTATTATAGATGGTTGGAGAGTTACGGGCAAATGATAAAGAGTTGAACTCAGAATTGCGCATGCTTTATCTTGTTATACTTGTTAACAATTCATGCCGAATTTAATATTTATCACGAATATTCGTTTAAGTTCGGTTAATTTCGCTAAAATCTGTACATTTTTAGTATAAGAGTCCATAATTATTAAAATGGACTCGAAAAGTATGAAAGTGCGAAATGTTTTGATTATGCACGGCCCGAATTTAAATTTGCTGGGAATGCGTGAGCCGGATATTTATGGTGCTGTTACGCTGCAAGATATTAACAGAAATTTAAGCAAGTTAGCCGAAAATAAAGAAATTAAGCTGGACTTTTTTCAAAGTAATGCAGAGTTTGCGTTAATCGATAGAATTCAGCAGACAATGCATGACGGGACGGATTTTATCATTATCAACCCGGCTGCATACACCCATACCAGCGTGGCGATGCGGGATGCGCTTGCCGCCGTGAAGCTGCCTTTCATTGAAGTGCATTTATCGAATGTTTATGCGCGCGAATCTTTCCGCCAACGGTCTTATTTTTCAGATCTGGCGATCGGAGTGATCAGCGGTTTGGGAGCTAAAGGTTATGAGCTTGCGCTGGAATATGCGATAGCCTCTCGTTGATCCACCGGTATATACGTTAATTTCTTTCTGTAATTTCATTTCTTTTGCGATGCCGTCATTTTGCTCATTTTTACATTCAGTAACATTGTTTTTCAGTGCTAACACTACCTTAAAACGAGACATCGTCTCGGGAGATTGAGAATGGATTTAAGAAAGCTTAAGAAGCTCATTGAGCTGGTTGAAGAGTCGAGTATCGCGGAACTGGAAATTACCGAGGGCGAGGAGAAAGTCCGCATCAGTAAATCGGGTTCCGGCGTGCAGAATTATGCGTTCATGCCGCCCGCCATGCAGCCGGTTATAGCGCCGGTTCAGCAGCCGGTATCAGCCGCTGCGCCGGATGCGGATAAAGCCGTGGAAACCAATGGTTCCGACAAGGTTGCAATTCCCGAAGGTCATGTGGTCAAATCGCCGATGGTCGGCACGTTCTATCGCGCGCCATCGCCGGGGGCTAATGCCTTCGTGGAAGTCGGGCAAAGGGTTAAGGAAGGCGATACTTTGTGCATCATTGAGGCGATGAAGCTGCTCAATGAAATCGAAGCCGATAAAAGCGGAGTTATTAAGGCGATTTTGCTGGAAAACGGTCAGCCGGTCGAGTACGGCGAGCCTTTATTCGTCATTCAATAGTCTGAATAAAGGCCAATCCTATGTTTGAAAAAATCCTTATTGCCAATCGCGGCGAAATCGCCTTGCGGATACAGCGCGCTTGCCGTGCGATGGGTATCAAGACAGTTGCCGTGCATTCCGAAGCGGATGCAGAAGCGAAGTATGTCAAGTTGGCTGATGAATCGGTGTGCATCGGGCCGGCGGCAGCGGCGCACAGTTATTTAAACGTACCGGCCATCATCAGCGCGGCCGAAGTGACCGATGCCGAGGCGATTCATCCCGGCTATGGGTTTCTGTCGGAAAACGCCGATTTTGCCGAGCGCGTGGAAAAAAGCGGGTTCGTGTTTATCGGCCCGCGTCCGGAAACCATTCGCCTGATGGGCGACAAAGTCAGCGCGAAGAATGCCATGAAAAAAGCCGGTGTGCCTTGCGTGCCGGGATCGGACGGCGCACTGCCGGAAGACATTGATGAAATCAAGAAGATCGTGCGCGAAATCGGTTATCCGGTCATCATTAAAGCGGCCGGCGGCGGCGGCGGGCGCGGCATGCGTGTCGTGCATACCGAGGCTGCGCTATCGAACGCGATCATCGTAACACGCAACGAAGCCCAAACTGCGTTCGGCAACCCGGTAGTGTATGCAGAAAAATTTCTTGAAAATCCGCGCCATATCGAGTTTCAATTATTAATCGATGAGTATGGCAATGCCGTGCATCTGGGGGAACGCGATTGTTCCATGCAGCGCCGCCATCAGAAAATTCTGGAGGAGGCGCCGGCGCCCGGCATACCGGAAAAATTGCGCGACAAAATCGGTGAACGTTGCGCGGAAGCGTGCCGCCGCATCAAATACCGCGGTGTCGGCACATTTGAGTTTTTGTTCGAGAACAACGAGTTCTATTTCATCGAAATGAATACGCGCTTGCAGGTTGAGCATCCGGTGACCGAGGCGGTGACCGGCATCGATCTGGTGCAGGCGCAAATCAACGTTGCTGCCGGTGTCGTGCTGCCGCTCAAGCAGAAGGATGTCGTCATGAAAGGGCACGCGATCGAATGCCGCATCAATGCCGAGGATCCCTACAAGCTGACGCCGTCCGCCGGGCGTATCACGCAATATCATGCGCCGGGCGGGCCGGGCGTGCGCGTGGATTCGCATGTTTACCACAATTACATGGTGCCGCCGTATTACGATTCCATGATCGGTAAAATCATCACTTACGGCGACACGCGCGAACAGGCGATCGCCCGCATGCGCATCGCGTTATCGGAAATGGTGATCACCGGTATTAAAACGAATATCCCATTGCACCGGGATTTGCTCAACGATGCATCGTTCTTGCGCGGCGGTGCTTCGATTCATTATTTAGAGCAGAAGCTTGCCCTGCATAACAAATCGAATTGACAGACCGGCGCATCGAAACCGGATCGTCCTTTAACCCTCCCCAACGCGCTATGTCCTGGGTTACCCTGATTATCGAGACGGATGCGGCGCACGCCGAAACACTGAGCGATGCGTTGCTGGAACAGGGCGCATTGTCGGTGGATATTCACGATGCCGCCGTAGATACGGCAGACGAACAGATGCTGTTCGGCGAGCCTGGTGAACCCAGTGGAGAAATCTGGCAGCACGCGGAAGTTTCCGCGCTGTTCAATGAAGACGCGGATATCGTTGAAATTCTCCGTAATGTCACGTCCATCGCGCAAGCGGATCAACCGCTCAATCACCGTATTGAGCGGATCGAAGAACAGGATTGGGTGCGCCTGACGCAATCGCAATTCGACCCGATTCAAATCTCGGCGCGTTTGTGGATTGTGCCGACCTGGCACGCATCGCCTGATCCTGCGGCCATCAACTTGATACTCGATCCCGGTTTGGCTTTCGGTACCGGGAGTCATCCCACGACGCAATTATGTTTGGGCTGGCTGGACCAGAATTTGCAGCCCGGCGCTACCGTCGTGGATTATGGCTGCGGTTCGGGCATACTCGCGATTGCGGCGTTAAAGCTGGGGGCGCGGCATGTCACCGGTATCGATATCGATCCCCAAGCGATCAAAGCCAGCGAGGAAAACGCGTTGCGCAATCAGTGCGATGCGCCGGGGTTTCATTTTGCAACGGCATATCAAACCACGGAACGGAGTTCGCAAGCGCTAGAACAAACCGATGTCGTGGTCGCCAATATCCTGGCTAATCCATTGATCCTATTGGCGCCGCTACTTGCGCAGATTGTCCGGCAACACGGCCATATCGTGTTATCCGGGATACTGAAAGAACAAGCCGGGGAAGTCAGAAACACTTATCAGCAATGGTTCAATATGAACATCGCCGGTGAACAGGAAGGCTGGGTGCTGTTAAGCGGTGTCAAAAGGTGAAATAATGGCCGCCCCGGGCTTGAAGGCAAGCAAGCCGTATCAATTCCGTTGCTCATTACCGGTGCTTTTGCATGCGATTCCTTACTGCGGTTGACTCATGGCGTTGGTGACACTTTGCCCCGGTTGCGCCACGACGTTTCGCGTCAATGCCGCGCAGTTGCAAGCGCACGGCGGCGATGTGCGGTGCGGGCATTGTCAGCGGGTTTTCAACGGATTCGCTACGTTGATTACCGTGAACGAATCGGCGATCGAATATCCGCTGCAACCGGCTGTGAAAACGGAGACGGCGGAGACATATCTGCCTGCGCCGCATGAACATCGCATAGCCCCGGACCGGGAACAAACCGGTACGGAATCATCCGCTGCTGATTTATTTGACGACGAGCCGGTGAAAAAATCATCGGGCTTTTGGGGATTAGCCAGCCTGCTGCTGGTGTTAGTCTTAATCGGCCAGATCACGTTCGCCAATCGTACGAAACTGACCATGATCAAACCGCAAATCCGGCCTCATCTGGAACACTATTGCGCGCTCATCGGCTGCCAGGTGCCGTACCCGCGGGATATCCGCCAGCTCGGTATCGAATCGTCCGATATGCAGAAAAATCCCGCGCGCCAGCCGGAAGTCACCACCATGCGTGCGGTCATCAGCAATCACGCGTCTTTCCCGCAGGCCCTCCCGGCCTTGCAGCTGCTGCTATTGGACGCCCAAGGACAAGTCGTTGCCAGCCGCATCTTTACTGCCGCGGAATACTTGCAGGAAGAGGATAAAACAAGGCAATTCATCCAGCCGCAGGATGAAATCGACATTCGCCTGGATTTCGACAGCACGAATTTGGGCGCATTGGGATACCGCTTGCAGTTGCTGTACCCATAGAATATGCTCCGAGCAAGACGTGATCAATTCAAGTTCCGTAAACCGGTATTAATCAGATTCGTGTTTTTTCTTGCTGGAATAAGGCGGTTCACAGGATAAAAGAAGTATGTAATCGGTGCTTTTTCCCTTGCCAATAGATCAAACCGTCTCAGGTATAATGCCCCTTCATCTTATTACAACATCACTGAATCCATGACGAGAGAATCCCGCACAGCTTTATTGGAAAGTTTATTTTCCCAACGCATCCTGATACTGGATGGTGCAATGGGCACCATGATTCAAACCTTCAAACTCACCGAGACGGATTTCCGCGGGCAGCGTTTTGCGGACTTTGCGCATGATCTGAAGGGCAATAACGATCTGCTGACGCTCACACAACCGGACATCATCCGCTCGATTCATGCCGGTTACCTGGAAGCCGGGGCGGATATCATCGAGACCAACACGTTCAATTCCAACGCGGTGTCGATGGCGGATTATCACATGCAGGATCTGGTGTACGAGCTGAATGTGGCTGCGGCCAAGCTGGCGCGCGAGGCGGCGCAAGAATATGAAGCCAAAACACCCGGCAAGCCGCGTTTCGTCGCCGGTGTCATCGGTCCGACCACCAAGACCGCGTCGATTTCGCCGGATGTCAATGATCCCGGTTTTCGCAATATTTCGTTCGATCAGTTGGTAACCGACTACACCGAGTCGATACGGGGACTGGTCGATGGCGGCGCCGACATCCTGCTGGTGGAAACCATTTTCGATTCGCTCAACGCCAAGGCGGCGCTGTTCGCCATCGATCAATTTTTCGAGGATCACGGCATACGGCTGCCGGTCATGATTTCGGTCACGATCACCGATGCCTCGGGGCGCACCCTGTCGGGACAAACGCCGGAAGCCTTCTGGAACTCGATCAGCCATACCCGGCCATTGTCGGTGGGCATCAACTGCGCGCTCGGCGCCGAGTTGATGCGCCCGTATATCGAGGAATTGGCCGGAGTGGCGGATGTATACATCAGTGTGCATCCCAATGCGGGGCTGCCGAACCCGTTGTCCGAAACCGGTTATGACGAATCACCGGAGTACACTGCCAGCCAGATCAAGGGTTTTGCGCAGGATGGTTTCGTCAACATCGTCGGCGGTTGCTGCGGTACAACGCCAGCGCACATCAAGGCCATTGCGCAGGCGGTGGCGCCTATCGCGCCGCGCAAGATTCCCGATATTCCGAAAAAATTACGGTTGTCGGGTCTGGAGCCGCTGAACATCGGCGACGATTCGCTATTCGTCAATGTCGGCGAACGCACCAACGTGACCGGCTCGCGCGCCTTTGCCCGCTTGATTCTGAACGACAATTACGCGGAAGCGCTGAACGTGGCGCGCAGCCAGGTGGAAAACGGCGCGCAGATCATCGATATCAACATGGACGAGGCCATGCTCGATTCGCACAAAGCCATGGTGACGTTTCTCAATCTGGTGGCAGCCGAGCCGGATATTTGCAAGGTGCCGATCATGCTCGACTCGAGCAAGTGGACGGTGATCGAAGGCGGGTTGAAATGTATCCAAGGCAAATCGGTCATCAATTCGATCAGTATGAAGGAAGGCGAAGAGGAGTTCATCCGCCACGCCAAACTGGCGCGCCGCTATGGCGCCGCCGTGATCGTCATGGCGTTCGACGAGCAGGGGCAGGCGGATACCTTGCAGCGCAAGGTCGAAATTTGCACGCGCAGCTACCATATTCTGGTGGATAAGGTCGGTTTTCCGCCGGAAGACATCATTTTCGATCCGAACATCTTTGCCATTGCCACCGGCATCGAGGAACACAACAACTACGGCGTCGATTTCATCGAAGCGACGCGCGCGATCAAGCAGACTCTGCCGTATGCCAAGGTCAGCGGCGGGGTGTCGAATGTGTCGTTCTCGTTCCGCGGCAACGAGCCGATTCGCGAGGCGATTCATACCGCTTTTCTGTATCACGCGATCAAGGCCGGTATGACGATGGGGATCGTCAATGCCGGACAGCTCGGTGTGTATTCCGACATTCCGCCCGAACTGCTGGAAAAAGTCGAGGACGTGCTGTTGAACCGCCGTCCGGACGCAACCGAGCGTCTGGTCGAATTTGCCGAACAGTACAAGGGGCAGAAAAAGGAACAGGTCGAAGACCTGGCGTGGCGTGAAGAACCGTTGCAGCAACGGCTGACGCATGCATTGGTCAGAGGTATTGCCACGTTCATCGAAGCCGATACCGAAGAAGCGCGCGCCGAGATTGAGAAAAAGGGCGGGCGTCCGATTCAGGTCATC
>JAFEEV010000069.1 GCA_018240935.1 Pseudomonadota bacterium | reverse complement strand
TGCGTATATAAGGCATTTCTCACACCCCAAATCGAAATTGTATGCGCGCCGGAATGATCGATTGCATTATTGACCATTTCAGTAAAACCATAGCGCCAAATATCCCTCACGTTATCCGGCAAGTCTCTTACCAATGGTGCGAACAGCGATGACCAAACAACATCTTCACGCAAGCCCTTTCTATCGTATTCCTGATGCACCCGGCGCAATTCGGTAAGCGTATATTCAACACCTCGTCCAACCCCATGCTTCACGATCAGCCCTTCTACAATTGCTTTACGCAACCTTGCGCTTGCCGCTTGCCGCGATATGCCCAAAGCATTGGCAAGTTTTTCAGAAACGCTTTTCCCGCTATCGGAAACAAGCTTCAATAGTGTATGCGTGGTTTCATCAATTTTCATTTGCTATACAAACGTAAAGATTATTTGAATTAATTGTAAACTTTACAGCAAATGAATGCAAAGTTTGAATAGGGGAAATGTAAAGCACATGGGGAATTATTTGACTCGAAAAATTGAATTACTTGCTAGAATGTTTTGATCACCTCTAACCCGGCCAGGCGAAAAGCGGAAACCTTCAACCGCCTGGGGTGGTTCCTACCTTGAAGGGCAACACTTTGAAGGGGTGTTATGTCTGCCATAAACGAGAATTCATGCTCTGATTCGGATCAGAATCCGGGCGGATTATCATTTGATAAAGAAACCAGATCAATTCTTTTTGAAAAACTACACAATGCCTTCTCATTACACAGCAGATTGAAGCAATCACAAAATATTTCCAGAGAAGTTGATGAGTTTATTGATTGTCTTGAATGTATCGCTGACTCAATAGGATTTTATAGAAAGTACGGAGTAGAAAAACAGCAACGCAGAAGAGAAAGAATTGAGTCCATAGCAAATCACTTGGATGGAATAATCGATCAACTTAAGCATCTTGACCGAAGCGCGATTGAATATGTTTTGATGTTTGTATGGAATAACCCACCAGATCATATAGACAAATGTCCGCCAGAAATGCAGATTCACCTTGCCAATCGTGCTGAAAATACAGCATTCGATATTGTGGCTGGCAAAACTGTTATGGATGAATTATTAACTTATTCATTAAATATCAGAAACGCAGCCAAAACACTTCCAAAATGCCTTGGAGATTTACCGAGCCTAAGTAGATATGAAAGAAGTCCTTTTTATCCGCAACTGGGTATGTCCATTGAATTAGAGAATTTATTTTATAAATATAAAATCAAATTCACGGTAACCAATACCGGCTTAGCTGCTGATTGCCTTAGAGAAATTTATAACCTCGCTGGCTTGCAAATAGACCGTGTTGATTATTGGCTGAAAAGTGCTCGTGAGAGTGAGCGTTCATCAAAAAATTGTTATTATTTGCCACAAAAAGCCCACGAAAAATAGCTTGCGGCTTTTGGTATTCAGCAATACATAGCATCTTTAAAGTGCCTCATCGAAATAACCGCATTCGTGGTTATGAATTGATAAGGAGGCGCAATGCGTCAAACAGCATCAACACCGCAGCATCATTTAACCCCAGAAGTCGGAAAATTACCCGCAATACCGGCAACAGAAAAACTACTACCACTTCCGGAAGTTGAATCACGATCCGGATTTAAATCCAGTTTCATTTATCAGCTAATCAAAGAAGGTAAGTTTCCAGCGCCGGTCAAGATCGGCAATGCCAGTCGCTGGCGTGAATCTGAAGTTCAGGCGTGGATTCATGCGCAGATTGAAAGCAGCGCATCCGGCAAGCATTCCGGGGGTTAATCATGTTTATTCAGCTTATCCCTTCATCAAGAAGGATAGCCGCAACGTGCGCTTGCAGATTATCGCCACCCGCACCCGGTCAAGTATATGACCTGTTGCAAGCTTGGGTTGCAGATCATCCAAGGCATACGCGGAAGCAACATATTTTTGCGTATGACCTTTTCAAATGGTTAGAACATCGATCAAACGGAGGGTGTGCATAATGTTCCCGTTGACAAATGCAATCTTCTGGCTTTATTCTTGGCTTGCCATTGCAAGGTCAATGGACGGGTTTAGCAGCCTGTTGGATAAGCGGATACCGCCGCTGAGCGGTTTTTTTGTATCCGTTATTTATTTGCCCTTTTGTTTTGGGTGGATATTTTGGGGAGCCGAAAGGCTCGCCGGTCTTATCCCCGGTCTGCTAACCCGATTTATCCGCCCGCCCCGTGTCCCGCACGGGCGGCGGTTTTCCCGAAACCGTTCAAACAAAGGAGCATGACCATGACTACAAATCAAGAAACTCAATCAAAAGAACTTTCCACAGAAGATTTTGAAAGATTGCTGGAATCCTGCAAGGGCGCGCCCGCATTGTTAGAAAAATCCCAAGTTTTCAAGTTTGAAGAAAGGCTTAATCAAACCGGGGCGGTTCGCAGAGCTGCTTTGCTTGTGGTGACAAAGTCATTCGATGAGCTAAAAGACGCAATATTGAATGATCGTGAATTAGCCGTTGCGATGGCGGATGTGGAGCGATGCGCCCGAGATGCGGTAGAAGGTTTGAGAATAGCGTACAGGATAGCCTTGCATTCACAAGTTCGGATATTGGCTGCGCTATCAGAGCGGGACGATTACGAAGAAATTTTAACTGAAGTAGGGAGCCTTCCGGAGGGTGACGATGCCAACGATCCCCTACATTAAACGGGTGGCAACCGCTGCGCTGGGTAGCATTGATTCCGTTCTGAATCATTGGCTGCCCGGTGGCAAGCGTGAAGGGCATGAATACCTACCGCTGAATCCGAAGAGATCGGACAGCGCGCCGGGTTCGTTCTCAATCAATTTGAATACCGGCGCATGGTCAGACTTTGCCACTGGCGACAAGGGTCTTGATCTGGTGGCATTGGTGAGCTATTTGGAAAACGAAACCCAAGGACAAGCCGCCCGCCGTTTGGCGGCTTTTCTGGGTATCGAACCGGAAGAAAGCAACCCGCCAAAACGCGCTAGCAGCGATTCAAGAAAGCCCGGCAATGGTAAACAATCAGCCAACAGACAAGAATCGAAAGCCGCCCCGGTTCCGCCGGGCGGTGATGATGATAATGACGGTTGGAAGTGTGTCATGCCGGTTCCCGATGATGCACCGAAGCCACCCGCCGCACATGCGAAACACGGGAAGCCGTCAAAGCGGTATCCATACCTTGCTCAAGATGGCCGCGTCAATTTTTATCATGACCGGTACGACAAGCCCAAGGGTGAGAAGAAACAGTTTTCGCCGCTGACACTTTGGCAAAGAGGCAATAAATACGAATGGCGGTTCAAAGTTCCGCCGGGATTGCGACCGTTGTACGGTTTGCCGGGATTGCTGCAATTTCCTGATGCTGAAGTATGGTTCACCGAAGGCGAAAAGGCAGCGGAAGCCCTGCAAAAGCTGCTGCCCGATCATCCTGTATTGTGCTGGCAAGGTGGAAGCCAAGCCGTGGAGAAATCGGATTATACCCCGCTGGCCGGGCGTGATTGCGTAATCTTCCCGGATTACGATCTACCCGGCAAGAAAGCCGCCGGTGATTTGGTGAAGCGCTTAACGGCTGCCGATGCGCGTTCGGTTCGGGTGTTGGATGTCGATCGGTTGGAGCGCGGAGCCGGTGAACCATTGCAGCCGGGAGACGATGCCGCCGATTTGGTGGCGTGCGGCTGGGATGCTGTCCGGTTCGGCGATTTCATCAAGCGTGAGGATGCATTCCTATCTGATGCCAATCCCGGCGCCGGGCAATCGAAGCCAGCCGATAAACCCGAAGAACCGCAAGCGGAAGCCGTGCAACGTGGATTTGAGTTATTCAATGACGGCTTGTACTTTCTGGAACCGACCAAAGACGGGCGGTTACGCCGCCGCAAGGTGTGCGCACGGCTGGAAGTGCTGGCGCTGGCAAGGGATACCGATTCAAGGGAATGGGGAACGCTGGTTCGTTTCGCTGATCCGGATAGTAAGGTTAAGCAGTTGGTTATTCCCGCCCGTTCGTTTAATGGCGATGGCTTGGAAGCTTCAGGCCGCCTGCTTTCCGAAGGATTGACCATCGCGCCCAAGTCACGGCAATTAGTCATTGAGTACCTGCAAACACAAAACCCCGAGAAACGTGCCCGAACTACAAACCGCACCGGCTGGCATGGTTCCGGCGATGGCTTGACGTTCGTATTGCCTGATACCTCAATTGGCCAATCCGATGAGGAATGGTTATTCAACGATAACCGCCCGGATTCAAATCCATTCAAACAGCGTGGCACGCTGAAGCAATGGCGCGAGCATGTAGCGGCTTTATGCGTGGGGAATAGCCGCTTGACGTTTGCCGTATCGATTGCCTTTGCCGCACCGCTGCTGCATTTGATTGAAATGGAATCGGGCGGCTTCCATCTTCGCGGCACGACTTCCAGCGGCAAAACCAGCGCTTTAACCGTAGCCGGTAGCGTGTGCGGTTCGCCTGAATTTTTGCAACGCTGGCGAAGTACGGACAATGGCTTGGAAAGTACCGCCCTGTCTCACTGTGACGCACTCTTGACCCTGGATGAATTGAAGATGATCGATGCCCGGATTGCCGGGGAATCGGCTTACATGCTGGCGAACGGTGTGGCCAAGGTGCGAGCGAATGTGACCGGGGGCGCACGAAGTACCGCTAAATGGCGGTTACTGTTTTTGTCCGCCGGTGAATTGAGTCTAAGCCAGCATGTGGCTGAAGCTGGCAAAAAAACGCCCGCCGGGGCTGAACTGCGCATGGCGGACATTCCCGCCGATGCCGGGCAAGGTTTGGGCTGCTTCGAGAATCTGCACGGCTTCGAGAATGGGCACGAATTCGCCAAAGCATTGAATGCGGCTGTCAATAAACACTATGGCACAGCCTTCCCTGCTTTCATCGAACAGGTGCTGAAACATCGGGAAATGTTGCGGGAATCGCTCTTCGATGCCCGGCAAAAGTTCGAGAAGGCAACGCTTAGCAGTGCCGCCAGTGGCCAAGCGCAGCGAGTAGCGGCAAGGTTCGCTTTGGCCGGTGCTGCGGGTGAATTGGCTTCCGATTGGGGTATTACCGGCTGGCCGCCGGGTGAAGCGATGCAAGCCGCCATCACGTGTTTTAAGGCGTGGCTGCAAGCCTTCGGCGGTGAAGGCAACAAGGAAGAGCGAGCCATGATTGAACAGGTTCGGCATTTTCTGGAACTGCACGGTGAAGGACGGTTTGCGGATATTGACCGGTCGATTGTTGATGATAACCACGCGCCTAAGACTTTGAACAAAGCGGGGTTCCGTGAAAAGAATCATGAAGGTAATCTTGAGTTTTTCGCCTATCCGGAAGTGTTCAAAACGGAAATATGCAAGGGTTTTGATTATAAGGCGGTTGCGCGATTGCTGATTGACCGGGGATTTATGAAGGGCGATGGGAAGAATCTTCAGCCCAAAGTTAACCTGCCGGGTGAAGGCCGGAAGCGTGTTTTTCATATCCTTCCAACAATCTGGGAGGGTGAAAGTGATTGATTGGGATGAGCTGATTAGGGCGGAAAACGATGCCGAAACATCGGAAAACACCCCCAATAGTAGGGCGCGCCCTACTGGTTCCGAAAGAAACATCAAAAAAGTAGGGCAGCTAGAAGCCAATGAACAAGCCGTTCTTGACGATTCTGCCCTACTCGCCCTACCTGCCCTACTAAAAAATAAGGGGGTAGGACTTGAACGAGAAAATAACTCGCTCGGTGAAGGGGTGGCTTCAGATAATTATTGCGCGGCAAAAACGCACCCTGTGAATCCGATTGCAGTTACCCTGCTATTGACTTGTTGCAATAAAGCAACAATCAGCAAGGAAGAAACACTCGAAGCAATTTGGAAACTCCAATCCATTCCACAATCCGAACAAATCAAATCATGGGCGATACTTTGCCAGAATCACGGTATCAATCCACACAAAGCAATCCGTCCGTTCACTGAACACCGTGGAACGGGAACAAGCTGCCAAGGGTGCAAACATATCAACATGGAACGGATACCAACCGGCGGCCGCGCGGTGTATCGCTACGTGTGCGGCAAACAGCATCACATGCTTGAAGCTTTCTATATCGGCGAACGTGTACTGATTGCGCCCGATTCTTGCACTGACTACCAAACCAAGGCATAACCGGGGGCGGTTCAAAAGTCTAGCGGTTCCGGTTTAAAGACCGTTCGGTCCATCAGATTTTTGTGTGCGGGAAATCGGCATGGGGGGTATACCCTGCCCATATCAGACCGGGGGCGGTCTAAATCTCTACAGCTCTTTAATTTCCAGACCGGGCATAGTCTACGTTTGCAAAAAACTGCATTTTAATAAGGGGGGGGTGGAGAAATGAATACTAATTTATATAAGGAGTTACGATGGGAAACTGTGTGAAATGTAAACAACCAATCGAAGAAAGCAAGGGCACGGGAAGGAAAAAAGTGTATTGCTCTGTTGCCTGTAGGCGTGCGGCTGAATTGGAAATCAGACGGATCAACGAAAGAATAACAGGGTTAGAGAGAATCACAGAAAGTTACCGGCTGAAAATCCCCGTACTTGATCTTTACGGAAAGGAAGAAGATGTACTCGCTGAACTCAACAGACAGGAAATCCGATTGAAGGAATTACTAGCCGGAATGGATGGCTGACGATCACCCCCGGTTTTGGGTAAGTCAACTGCCTAAAAACCGTGCAGCG
>JAFEEV010000068.1 GCA_018240935.1 Pseudomonadota bacterium | reverse complement strand
TTTTGTATTCATGGAACCATCTCCATAGAAATGAATGCTGTTGCGGGCAGACGGTAAAGCCGGTTGCATGGCAACGGACTTGCCGGATATTAGTTTGCCGCCGGTGAGCTTCCTTAATGCAATCTCCGGGACTGATGACCGAGGCTGCAACAATTTTTGCCGCAACCGTTTTTATCCGCCGGATAAACATCCATTAGTTTGCGTTTCAGCTCGTTCACGGAGCGATGGCAATAAACCAGCGGAATACCGCTGCGGTTGGCTTGCTCCTTGATCGAATTGGCGAGGTTGTGATTAATGAAATCGCAAATCACGATCACCAATTGTGTTTCACTGGGCAGTTGCCGTTTATTGAACCCTTTCGCGCGGCCGCTCCAATGCTCGATGCGGGCATTGCGTTGCGCGGCAATGAACTGTTTGAACGAGGTGATGTAATCTCCACCCACAATCAGCACGGTCATGTTGAATCCTCCTGGTCTGACAGCGCGCCGCAGCGCGCTGCGTTGTCGTTACTTCAGATAAATCTGATCAAAGGTGCCGCCATCGGCGAAGTGGGCCTTGTGAGCGTTTTTCCAGCCGCCGAACGCCTCGTTGATTTTGAACAATTCAATTTTGGGGAATTGTCCGGCGTATTTCTCGGCAACTTTACCGAGGGTAGGACGGTAGAAATGCTTGGCGGCGATTTCCTGACCTTCTTCGGAATAGAGATACTCGAGGTACGCTTGCGCAACCTGGCGTGTGCCGCGTTTATCGGTGACTTTGTCGATGACCGCGACCGGCGGTTCCGCCAGAATACTCAGCGACGGGATGACGATTTCAAATTTATCCGCGCCGTATTCCTTGAGCGCCAGGAATGCTTCGTTTTCCCAGGAAATGAATACGTCTCCGACACCGCGCTCGACGAATGTCGTGGTCGATCCGCGTGCGCCGGAATCCAGTACCGGTACATTTTTATAGATGTTGCCGACGAATTCCTTGACTTTGCCTTCGTCGCCGAATTTACGTTTGCCGTATTGCCAAGCCGCTAAATAATTCCATTGCGCGCCGCCGGATGTTTTCGGGTTGGGTGTGATGACCGCCACACCGGGGCGGGCCAGATCGTCCCAATCCTTGATTTCCTTGGGATTGCCCTTACGCACCAGAAAAATGATGGTCGAGGTGTACGGCGTGCTGTTGAGCGGCAGCCGCGCCTGCCAATTTTCCGGCAGCAATTTGGCTTTTTCGGCGATGGCGTTGATGTCGTTGGCCAGCGCCAGCGTCACCACGTCGGCTTCCAAACCGTCGATGACCGAGCGCGCCTGCTTGCCGGAACCGCCGTGCGATTGCCGGATCTTTACGGTTTCTTTGGTTTTTTCCCGCCAGTGCTTGGCAAAAGCCGCATTGAATTCCTGATACAACTCGCGTGTCGGGTCGTAGGAAACATTCAACAAGGTTTTTTCCGCCAGCACGTTATTGCCAGTGAGCAAAGCCGCAGTCAGGAAGCTTGTGGTGAGCCATGATTTGATGTTCATAATTTTTTCTCCGTGAAAATTTGTGAAGATTTACAACAGGCTGATAAGCACTTCAAAGTACAGGAAGTCCGTGTTGCCCGAGCGTTGGTCGGTGCAAGGATGCTTGTGCAAGGTACCGCAAGAAGTGGCTGCAATCCGGTTCTTTACGAACTCACCGGCGGTGAAGTGGGTGTAGCCGAGAATCGTGCTGATGCGCGATGTGGCTTGATAACGGATGCGCCCTTCAAAGGCATGGCCGCCGAAATCGCCGCTTTTGCCGGTGCGGTCGCGATTGAACCCGGGATCCTTGACGGTGTTGCTGATATTGCCGTCGAGGATATCGAACATACGATCGGTGCTGCTGGCCAGCCAGTAACCGCCGTAACCCAATTCAAACCCGAGTTTCTGTGTCGGGCTGAACTCGAAGCGGATTTTCGGCGCTTTCAAGTTTTCGTAGATCACATAGTGATCCGCCGACCAAGGCCGCGCAAATCCGAAGAAGCGATCGAAACGGTTGTCGACATTGTCGTTGGGATTCTTGTCGCCGCTGGCGTAGCCATAGAAAAGGCCGATACGGGGCTTCCAGGCATGATTGAAGGTTTTGCCCAGTTCGATGGTATAGCCTTGCGCCTCGATGCTATTCGAACCTGTGTAACCAAACTGGCGGTTATAGCTGACATCGAAATCAAACCAGTTGCCGACATTGCCGTAGGCGCGGAAACCCGGCATATGAATTTCCCGGTCCAGCCGGTTGGTCGCGGTGAATCCAGTAGGGTCGGCCGTCTGTTTTTGCCCCATGTAATACGGTTGTATCGTGACGATGTCGGACCAGCGGCGCCACGTGCCGATCGCGCCAAAAAACCATAAATGATCGTTAGCTTCATCAAACTTGGTTTGTAAACGTCTAACCGGTTGCATACCAAACAGATCAAGCTCCCAATCGTTGGCTTCGCGGCCCAGATTCAAGCGGAAGCCTTCAAACGAGTTGGTGGTGTTGCGCCACTCGTTACGGGCGATAAAGCGCCGGTCGGTTGCTTCATAGGCCATGCGCCCTACGCGAAAGCGAATCGGGCGGTCATTGCCGCGATCGTCGGCGCCGAGCCCTTTTTTGAAATACAACTCGCCGTACGCGTTGATCAGGTCGTATTCGTTTCTTTCCTGATCGGTCGATACGAAGCGGTTGTTAACGATCCGGGAATCCTGAAACTCGACTGCGAAGCGGAACGGATCGAGAATATCCTTGATTCCTATCCAGGCACGATTGCGCAGAAAAATGGGGTCGTCGTTGCCGCCCTCGATACGCCGGATATCGTTATGGCGATGCTCGTAGCGCATGCGCGACTCAAACCCGAGTTCCAGCCAGTTGATATCCTTGAACGCCTCAACGCCGATATCGCTCAAGCGGCGCACGTAACGCGGCGGATCGGAATCGGGATTGGTGGCGTAGCTGTTCGAACGCCGGTGATAGCTGGCCGATGGCGCGCTGGGTTTGGGCACGATCGCCGGCAGCGATTTTTCCAGATCGGATTGCTTGGTTTGATCGGACGGTTTGGTTTGTGCCGGTGACTGATTGATGGACGGCTTTGCGGTTTCGTCCGGCATTTGTTGCGCGATGCGCAAAAAATCCGGTTGCGCTGCCTGAAAATCAACCGTTGCTTTTTGCTCGGAAGATGCGCTGGCGGAATTGATCGCAAGCGCGCTCAACGCCGTCAGGGGTAAAAAATACCAACGAAATTTCACTCTTATTCTCCTCGGGAACTCTCCGGGAATCCGGTTGAGTCACTGATGTTGTTTACTGGCTAACCTCCAGTTCTACTGGTCGGTATGATTATTTTGTGATCTGCCGTGCGTGCCGGCCGGATCGGAAAGCTGTTTAAGTGACTAGGATTTCAACGCTTTGCGGCTCGGTCCGCTTTGGTTGACGCGAATTTTTTCCCGGCACTCGATTTGCACCACACGATTGTCATGGATGACGATTTCGATCGATCCGTATTCGATGCTCGCAACGGCGCGCAGAATTTCCTGCGCAACCTCGGCGGGAATCTTCCGGGCATGATCGTTGGTTGCGGCAATTTTGTGTTCCAAACCGGAATCAGTAGTCATTTGCAGTACTCGGAAATGTGTTGAAAATTAATGGAAGCGAACAATAGCAATTTTTTTATATAAATAGAAATAATATTTTTTAATTTCTATATAATTTAAAATTATTAAAAAGCTCTATAGTTGCACCCTGAAAAGACGGAAGAGAAAATGAGCATTCGCCACAACAAAGAATAAAGCTGCGCAGAATTGAATAGCCAATCGATAACGTAATGAAATGATAAGATTAATTGACTGGAATGCTATTTAAGCCGTACAACCTGGAAGCGATTTCAGTAAAATGCGCCGTTGGGATTTTGAATATCAATTTGATTGAATATGATGAGCTTAAAAAAATTCATAGGAACTGCGGTCATGCTGGCAATGTTGGTGGTTTCGCTTTCCGGTTGTTCGGTTTTCATGGCGGCCAAACAACCTGAAAAGAGGGATATCGGATTAATGAAGAAAGGTACCGCGAGAGCTGTACTGATTTCCGAATTCGGTGCGCCGGCTATCAGCGAATTCCGCAATGACAAACGCTATGAAATTTTTAAATTTGTGCAAGGTTATAGCACCTGGGCCAAGGCAGCCAGGGCATTTGCACACGGCGCGGCGGATGTTGTGACGCTGGGGCTGTGGGAACTCGTCGGTACACCTGCGGAAATCACTTTTAGCGGCGATGAGATGGCATTTCAAGTCAGTTATGACGAAAATGACATAGCCGATGAAGTCGCCTTTATAAAGAGAGAATAACCATCGGTGGATAAGCTTGGAAAGCATAGCCATCCGGTCAAACCCTCGAAGGAGTATCGCAATGGCCATCATAGCCTTAAAATGCCTGCAATCTTCACTGATTAAACCGTATATCCACGCATTTTCAGATTCAAAGTCAACCGGTACTGCGGCAAACAGGCTTTTCTTGTCAGTGGCAGTATGTTTCATATTTTCACTGGCAGCGGTCATCGCTGCGCCGGTGCTGGCGCAAGAGATCACGTGCGGACAACGCGGTGGCACGCGGCTATGGGTCTCACCTCTGCATCCCAAAGCGGGTGAAGCCGTCAAAATGATGGCGGTATCCACCGATGGGCCGCTGTCGGAATTAGTTCTGATCGATAATCAGGGGCAGCGCACCGTGCTGCAATCGCGCCGCCGCGGCGGACCGCCCTGGAGTTTGTTTGCCGGGCTGACGGAATACGTTGCAGGAGCGCAACGTATAGAGGCATACCGGGAAGGCAAACTTGCCGCTTGTCATGAATGGGCCGCGGGCGGAACCAATGCGCAGGAAAGACTCAAAGAATGGAACCTCGCTACTGAAGCGTTTTATTCCGCCTGGATTGAAACGTTATTTGGCGCACCGCCCGAGGAAAATCTCAGCTTCAATTCGTTGCAGCCGGTATTGCGCAACGCCGAACGCAATTTTCTGCACAATTACCTCGGTTTGAACGAAGACAATAATCTGCCGCTGACGCCCGATTGCGCCGACTTGCCGTACACTTTGCGCGCTTACTTCGCCTGGAAGGTTGGTCTGCCGGTTGCTTTCCGCGCGTGCGGGCGCGGCTCGGCCAAGACGCCGCCGCGTTGCGGCGCGCCCACCATCGTGTCTGAATTCACCCGTGGCATCAGCGCGCAAAGCAGTTTCACGAAATTCAGCCGGCGGCTGGTCGATACCGTTCACTCGGGTTCGGCGCGCACCGGGCTTGAGGACGAATCGACCGATTTATACCCGATTCCGATGAACCGGGAAACGCTGTGGCCGGGCACCGTGTACGCCGATCCGTACGGACATATCCTGGTATTGGCCGAATGGGTGCCGCAGACGGCGGATAGTTCCGGCATGCTGCTCGCGGTCGATGCGCAACCGGATAACTCGGTGACGCGCAAGCGCGTGTGGGAAGGTACTCTGCTGTTCGCCAATACGGTCAACGCCGGACCCGGTTTCAAGGCGTTCCGCCCGCTGATTCAGACTGTTCCCGGTCAATGGCGCGTGCTCGGCAATGACGAGCTGAGCAACCACCCGGAATTTACCGCCTATTCCTTGGAGCAAGATCATTTCACGCCCGACGATTTCTACGCCAGGCTTTCGCAACTCATCAACCCCGCAGGCTTCGATCCCCTGCAAGCCTACGAAGCCACGCTGGCTGCGCTGGTGGAACAGATCGAGACGCGTGTCACTTCGGTGAACAATGGCGAAGCGTATTTCCGCAAGAATCCGCGCAGTGTCATTGCGATGCCCAGCGGCGCGGCGATTTTTCAGACCATCGGACCTTGGGAGGATTATTCCACGCCTTCGCGCGATATGCGCCTGATCATCGCGATCAATGTGTTAGCCGGTTTGCCGGAGAAAATCCTGCGTCATCCGGAATTGTTCGTTCTCGGTAATCAAAGTCCGGCGCAAGCCAAAGCGCAGATCGAGCAACATCACGCGCAACGCATTCTGGAAAGCAGTATCCGCTACACGCGCAGCGACGGCAGCCCATGGGAACTATCGCTGGCCGATGTGCTGGCGCGTAAGCCGGCGTTTGAAATGGCCTACAACCCCAACGACTGCGCCGAAATCCGCTGGGGCGCCGGGCCAGGAACAGAAGAATATGCTACCTGCCGCCGCCATGCATCGGCGGAACAACGGGCGAAAATGGAGCAATACCGGGCTTGGTTCAGGGAAGCGCGCAGACCGGTGCAATGAAGAAACGTCCTGCCTTAGTAGCAAACTGATGAGCGCCGGAATGCCCGGGATTGGCTCAGTACGATCAACCCGCTTAATGCTGCTTCTGATAACGCCCGATCAACTCCGCCCGACCCAGGATATGACCTTTCATCGCGTGTTCGAGTGCAGCCTTGGTGGGATGTTTTAAATCCGGCAGCACGGTATCCAACGCATATAGCTTGTGGAAATAACGGTGCGCGCCGATGGGCGGGCACGGGCCGCCATAACCGGTGCGCTTCCAGTCGTTAATGCCCTGCAATGTGCCTGGCGGCAGGTTTTGCTCCGTAATGCCCTCTGCCAATCCAGTGGCAGCAGGCGGAATGTTATACAGCACCCAATGCACCCAAGTCATCTTCGGCGCCGCCGGGTCGGGCGCATCCGGATCATCGACGATCAGCGCCAGACTTTGTGTGCCTTCCGGCAGACCGGTCCAGTTCAACGCGGGTGAGATGTTTTGTCCGTCGCAAGTAAAATGAACAGGGATCATACCGTTGTGGGTAAAGGACGTTGCAGTGAGCGTCAGAATGGTCATCATTAAAGCAGTCATAATGTTTTGTCTCCCTATTGGATATACGACTGATTACTTGAGCGGATTATTCTAAGGAAACGCTGATTAATTGACTAGACGAGCGAATCACCTCGTTGCGCGGTACTCGCTCACTCGCTTATCTAGTCGCTATGTCCCGGTCGCTGTGTTCCGCGCGCCAATATTCGTCAGATTTGCCGC
>JAFEEV010000067.1 GCA_018240935.1 Pseudomonadota bacterium | reverse complement strand
CGCCGGGCGGCGGCGCGCTATTCAGAATCAAGCTGCCGGGTTCGGCGCCGGCCGGTACGGTTCTGCGGGATTCGCCGGTCCCATTCGACCAGAACTGGGCGCGTGAAGTCATCGGCGAATTGCGCATTGGCGCGCAAGATTCGTCATCCGCCGTATCCGTTCCGGAGGGTGATAAGCCACTGGTGCTGGTGGTTGAAGACAACGCGGATATGAATCGCTTTCTTGCCGGTACGCTGCAACCCGATTACCGCGTGGTCAGCGCCTGCAACGGCCGGCAAGGGTTGGCACAAGCGTTGGCCATGCCGCCCGATTTAATTATTTCCGATGTGATGATGCCGGAGATGGACGGTGAGCAAATGGTGCGGCAAATACGCCAGCACGCGGCATTGGCGGAGATTCCCATCGTCATGCTGACCGCCAAGGCGGACGACGATCTGTGCGTGCGGCTGCTGAAGTTCGGGGTGCAGGATTTCTTGCATAAACCTTTCAGCGTGGATGAACTGCTGGCGCGCGCCGGTAAATTAGTGGCCGAGCGCCGGCGGACTCATGCGCAGCTGCAAGAGAGCGAAACACGCTTTCAAGTCACTTTCGAGCAAGCCGCTGCCGGGATTTCGATTATTTCACTCGAAGGACATTGGCTGCGTGTCAATCGTAAGCTGTGCGCTATCCTGGGTTACAGTCAGGATGAACTGATGGCGCTCACTTTCCAGGATGTGACCTATCCCGATGATCTGGAGGCGGACCTCGAGAATGTGAAGCGCACGTTGAGCGGCGAAATCGCTACTTATGCCATGGAAAAACGCTATATCCGCAAGGATGGCCGCGTGATCTGGGTCAATCTTCACGTCGCTCTGGTGCGTAAGCCGGACAACGCGCCGGATTATTTCATCGCTGTGGTTGAAGATATCCAAAACCGCAAGGAAACCGAAGCAAACTTCAAGGAAGCGAAGCGTATTGCCAGTCTCGGGCACTGGACCTGGAACGGCGCCGGAGAGCAAACCTGGTCCGAGGAGCTGTATGCTATTTTCGGCCGTGATCCGGCTTTGCCGCCCGTCAATTATCAAGAAATGGCGGGCTATTACACCGCGGATAGCTGGAACAAACTGGACGCAGCGGTGCAGAAATGCTGGCGTGACGGCGTTGCATTCCAGTGCGATGCGGAAGTGGTGCGGCCGGACGGCGCGCATCGCTGGGCGATCTCGAGCGGAGAAGCGATACGCGATATTGACGGCCGCGTCATAGCAATGCACGGCGCCGTGCAGGATATTACAGAACGCAAACTGGCCGAAATGGCGTTGCAGGAAAGCAAGGAGCGGCTCAACTTGCTCATCGAGTACGCCCCGGCTTCATTGGCCATGTTCGACCGGGAAATGCGCTACCTTGCTTGCAGCCAGCGCTGGCGCAGCGATTACAATCTGGATGAGCGCGTGCTGGGTGTGAGCCATTACGATGTTTTTCCGGAAATCGGTGCGGCATGGAAAGCCATCCATCGCCGCTGTCTGGCTGGTGAAATCATTCGCGCCGATGAGGATCTTTTTGTACGGGCGGATGGCAGCGCGCAGTGGCTGCGCTGGGAAGTGCGGCCCTGGCATCAAGCTGGCGGCGCAATCGGCGGGATTGCGATGTTTACCGAAGATATCACCTACCGGAAACAGGCCGAAACGGCGTTGCAGCAACTGAACGCCGATCTGGAACAGCGCATCGATCAGCGTACCGCGGAATTGAAAGCGCTCAATCAGTCACTGGAAAGTTTTGTGTATTCCGTCTCTCATGACTTGAAAGCGCCGCTGCGCGGGATCGAGGGATACAGCCGGCTTTTGGAGGAGAGTTGCGCCAGCCGGTTGGACGACGAGGGACGTTTGTTTATTCGCAATATACGAGTAGGGGTAACGCGGATGAATGAGTTGATCAATGACTTGCTGGCGTATTCGCGCATGGAACGGCGCCAGCTTGAATCCGATGCGCTGGATTTGTCCGTTCTGGTTCAGCAGGCGCTGGGGGAATGCCGTGAAGATATCGCCGCGCATCAAATCGAAATCGTTGCGCATCTGCCGCCGCTCATGGTGCGCGGCGATCGCGAGGGCATGGCGCTGGTGCTGCGCAATGTATTGGAGAATGCGATCAAATTCAGTCAATACTCAGCGCATCCGCGTATCGAATTCGGTTCCGACCAGGACGGTAAGCGGATTTCTTTGTGGATTCGCGATAATGGCATCGGTTTTGATATGAAGTATAATCAGCGCATATTCGAGATCTTTGAGCGCCTCCACCGGCTGGAGGATTACCCCGGGACGGGGATTGGCCTGGCTCTGGTCAAGAAGGCCATGCAACGCATGGGCGGCCGGGTTTGGGCGCAGAGCGCGCCCGGCGAGGGAGCGACCTTCTATTTGCAGCTGCCCGCAGCGCAAGATAACTCGAAGTAGCGATGGAGTCATCATGATGAGTTCATGTTCGCCCATTCTCCTTGTTGAGGATAATCCGCTGGATGTTGACTTAACCGTGCGCGCTTTTCAGCGGTGCAAGCTATCCAATCCCCTTCTGGTCGCGCGCGATGGCGAGGAAGCGCTGGCCTGGGTGCCGCGCTGGGAAAGCGGAGAAACCCGGCCGGCGGTCATTTTGCTCGACCTGAAATTGCCCAAAATCGATGGTCTTGCCGTGCTGAAAACGCTAAAAGGGCATGCCGTGCTGCGCCGCATTCCGGTCGTCGTGCTGACCACGTCGAGAGAAGAACGCGATATTCAGGCCGCGTACGACCTGGGAGTCAATTCTTACATTGTCAAGCCGGTCGATTTCGATAAATTTATGGATGTGGTACAGCAGATCGAGCTTTACTGGTGCGTGATTAACGAGTTGAGCGAGTAACTGCGATGCGCGTCCTGTATATCGAAGATACCCTGAGCGATGCCGATATTGCCCGGCGCACGCTGGCGCGGACAGCACCCGACATTGAATTGATCGCGGTGACATCGCTGGCGGAAGGTCTGAAATGTCTCGGCAAGCCCGACTATTACGATGTGCTGCTGACGGATCTTAACTTACCCGACGGTTCGGGCTTGGAAGCGTTGGCCAGTATCCGGGAGCGGAAGCTGCCGCTGGCCGTGGTGATTATTACCGGCTCCGGGGATCATGAAACGGCGGTGGCGGCATTCAAAGCCAGTGCGGACGATTATTTGATCAAGGAAGGCGACTATCTGGAGCGGCTGCCGCGCATATTGCGCGGTGCGCTGGCGCGCTTCCGCAGTAAGAGTATGAACCGCAATCTGCTGACTTTGCGGGTGCTGTATATCGAACATAACAGTTTCGACATCGACCTGATGCACCGTCATTTGGCTCAGCATGCGCCGCATATTCATCTGACCGCCGTGACCAGCGCGCAAGAGGCTTTGGCGCTGCTGCCGGCCGGTCCGGAGCAGTTGGCTGATTTCGACATCTTGCTGATCGATAACCGCTTGCCGGGAATGGACGGTCTCGAATTTATCAGGCTGTTGCGCGAAGAACGCAAACTGGAGCTACCCATCGTGCTGGTCACCGGGCAGGGCAGTGAAATGGTCGCTGCGCGCGCATTGCATTTGGGTGTGGAAGATTATTTATCCAAGCATGAAGGTTATCTCTTCGAGATTCCCGCCACCTTGGAAAAAGCGCAGCGGCAAGCCGAGCTGGTGCGCGAGCGGATCAGCCTGAAACAAACCAGTTTGCGCCTTTCTCATTTGCTGGCCACCAGCCCGATGGTGCTGTACAACCTTCGCTTCGCGGCAGAGACATTGCAGCCCGTTTGGGTCAGCGAAAATATCGAGCGGCTGCTGGGTTATACCGCAGAAGAAGCGCTGGCTCCGGATTGGTGGTTTTCCCATTTGCATCCGGATGATCGTGAGCTGGCGCTGGCGCGTCAATCAACGCTGCTCACCGATGATCAACTGACCCACGATTACCGCTTTTTTCACCGCGACGGGCGGATCATTTGGATTCTCGACGAGCTGCGGCTGATCCGGAGCGCCGATGGCCAGCCGCATGAAATTGTCGGCGCCTGGTTGAATATCAGCGAACAAAAGCGGGTTGAATTGATCCGGCAAGCGCACCAATCCGCATTGAATTTGATCGTCGCCAATCAGCCGCTGACGGTGATTTTGAACGATATCGCCAAACATCTCGAAGCGATCAATTCCGATATGCTGGTTTCCATTTTATTGCTGGATAAGTACGGAAATTGCCTGAAACATGGCGCCGCACCCAGTTTGCCGGATGATTACAACGCAGCGATCAATCGGCTGATGGTCGGCGATGGCGCGGGTTCCTGCGGCACGGCGGCCTGGCGCGGCGAAGCGGTCATCGTTTCCGATATCGACCGCCATCCGTATTGGCAGCCTTATCTGGAATTGACGCGCAAAGCCAATCTTCACGCCTGCTGGTCGTTGCCGTTCAAGAACGAGAATGGCGATGTGCTGGGCACTTTCGCCATTTATCACCATACGCCGTGCGAGCCCTCATCCGCCGATCTGGCGCTGATTCATGAGTTTGCCTCCATCACGGCATTGGCGGTGCAAAAGGTCTATGCAGCGGAAACCTTAAAGCAGGCCGCGGCGGTATTCGAATCCACTCGCGAGGGCGTTGTGATCACCGATCTGGAGCCGCGCATTCTGGCCGTCAACCGCGCGTATACGGAAATTACCGGTTATGGCGCAGCGCAAGCGCTCGGTAAGAATCCGAAAATTATCAAATCGGGGCGCCATAACAAATCGTTTTATCAAGCGATGTGGAACGATCTGCTGCAGCAAGGTTATTGGCATGGAGAAGTCTGGAACCGCCGCAAGAATGGTGAAGTTTATCCGCAATGGCTGACGATCACTACGGTCCGCAACGACAGGAACGAGCCATGCAATTATGTCGGCGTCTTTACCGACATTACGCAAATGAAGCAATCCGAAGCGCGTCTGGCGCATCTGGCGCACTACGATCCGTTAACCGGATTGCCGAACCGGCTGCTGGTGCAATCGCGCCTGCTTCACGCCATTGAGCGCGCGCAACGGCACAATTTCCGCATTGCGGCGCTCTGTCTCGATCTGGATCGTTTCAAGAATGTCAACGACAGTCTCGGACATCCAGTCGGCGACGAGCTTTTGATTCTGCTGGCCGCACGCTTGAAAAACCGCCTGCGCGAGGAAGATACGCTGGCACGCCTGGGTGGCGATGAGTTCCTGCTGGTGCTGGAAGATGTCAAGGATCCGAGCGAGCCTGCAACCGTGGCGCAAACCATGATTGATTTGCTTGCTACTCCGTTCGTTTTGCCAAGCGGACACGAAATCTTCATTAATGCGAGTATCGGCATCAGTCTTTTTCCGGATGACGCGCACAATGTCACGGAATTGATTCAGCATGCGGATATGGCGATGTATCTATCGAAAAGAGAGGGGCGCAGCACCTATCGCTATCACACCGAAGCGTTGAGCATTGCGGCGAATGAGCGCCTGGTGATGGAAAATCGTTTGCGCCACGCACTCACAGCCGGAGAATTCATTCTGCACTATCAGCCGCTGATCGATGCCCATAGCGGCCGGGTGGTCGGCGCCGAGGCGCTGGTGCGCTGGCAGCCGCCGGGCAAGGAAATGGTGCCGCCGGGGAAATTCATTCCGATTGCGGAAGAAACCGGTTTAATCGTGCCGCTCGGGGAATGGGTGCTGCGCACCGCCTGCGCGCAAGGCCGCGCCTGGATCGATGCTGGTCTGCCGCCGCTTGTGATGGCGGTCAATCTGTCGGTACGGCAGTTTCAATCGGCGAATCTGGCCGAAGTGATCCAGCGCGTGCTGGAAGAAACAAAGCTGCCGGCGGCTTGTTTGGAGCTCGAATTAACCGAGAGCATGTTCATGGAGCATGCCGAACGCTCGATCGAAATGCTGAAAATCTTGAAAGCGCCGGGAATTCAACTGGCGATCGACGATTTCGGCACGGGTTACTCGTCCTTGACGTATCTGAAGCGATTTCCTATCGATAAACTTAAGATCGATCAAAGTTTTGTGCGCGGCTTGGCGCACGATGCCAACGACCGTGAAATTGCCGCGACGATTATCGCCATGGCGCGCAACCTGAAATTGAGCGTGCTGGCGGAAGGTGTCGAATCGGAGCAGCAACTGGCTTTCCTGCGCGAGCATGACTGCGATTATTATCAAGGTTTCTTGTTTCACCGGCCGGTGCCGGCCGTAGAGCTTGAAGCTTGGTTACGCGAGCGCTTGGCGCAGCAGTAAAATGTGCGCGATTGCTGCTGGTAAGAATTGACGGCGGTAATTTTGCCGATTTTTTACATAACGCTTGAGTATTAATACTACATCCGCTAAGCTGCGCTATGTTCAATTTAAACAAGGTTGTAGGCTGGACTTATCAAGTTGGGTGATAAGAATTGCCGATGATTGCTACGATTCCAATTAAAAGGAGCTGATGATGGGGCAGTATAAGACACCGGGTGTTTACATTGTTGAAAAGAGCGCATTTCCTAATTCCGTCGTGGAAGTGGCAACTGCGGTACCGGCATTTATCGGTTATACGGAAAAAGCCAGCAATAAAGGCAAGACTTTGTTGAATAAGGCGTGGCGTATCTCATCCATGTCTGAATTTATCAGCTTCTTCGGCGGAGCGCCGAAAACACAATATCAAATTTCCGAGGCTGCGGCGGCAGCCGGCGCGAAAGCGGGAAAGGGGGCGGCTGCACCGGCTGCGGCTGTCGAATCGGATTTTGCCAGCAGTGGTAAGGAATATGTTCTGGAGCTTCAAGGCGCCCGTTATTTTCTCTATCACAGCATGATGCTGTTTTTTCAAAATGGCGGCGGGGCTTGTTACATTGTTTCAGTCGGCAGTTACGGCCAGGATATCGAAAAACCGAAATTAAGCGCGGGCATTGATGTCTTGCTGAAAGAGCAAGAGCCCACCATGGTGGTGATTCCCGACGCCATGTCGCTGGCGGAGCCGGATTGCATCGCATTGCAGCAAGCGGCTTTGAGTCATTGCGGGCAGGTGATGAAAAATCGCTTTGCCATTCTGGATGTGTATGACGGCTACAAGGAAGCGCAGGATAGCGGCTGCATCGAGAAATTCAGAAATGATCTGGGCACGAACAGCCTGGATTTTGCCGCGGCGTACTATCCGTGGCTCAACACCTCGATTGTGCAAACCGGCGATTTGAGTTTTGCCAATGTTGCCAATGCCGGCAAATTGCAGGAATTGCTGAAAGCGGAAGTGGACGGCAGCGCGCTGGACGACAAGAAAAAGGCCGAGATCGGCGCCAAGATTGCGGAAATCGGCGTGACGCCGAAGACCGCCACGATGTCGAGCGACGAGGATTTGCACAAAATACTGACAGCCGTTTGCCCGCTCTATAAAACCGTCATCGAGAGCATCAAACTGAAACTCAATCTGCTGCCGCCCAGCGCCGGCATGGCGGGTGTTTACACTTTGGTCGACAATTCGCGCGGGGTGTGGAAAGCGCCGGCCAATGTGAGCTTGAATGCAGTGATTTCACCTGCCGTCGAGATCACCAATGCGCAGCAGGAAGACTTGAACGTCACGACGGCGGGTAAATCGATCAACGCGATCCGCACGTTCATCGGCGAAGGCACGCTGGTTTGGGGCGCGCGCACACTGGACGGTAACAGTCTGGACTGGAACTATATCAACGTGCGCAGAACCATGATCATGCTGGAAGAGTCGATCAGGCTGGCGACCAAGGCGTATGTATTCGAGCCCAATGTATCCAATACTTGGGTGACGATCAAAAGCATGATCAGCAATTTTCTCATCGGTATCTGGAAACGCGGCGGCTTGGCCGGCGCAACGCCGGAGGATGCTTTCGGCGTGTTCGTCGGCCTGGGTGAAACCATGACACCGCAGGATATTCTGGATGGTATGTTGAAAGTGACCGTGCTGGTTGCCTTGAGCCGTCCGGCGGAGTTTATCGAGATCACCTTCCAGCAACAGATGCAGAAGTCTTAACCTGAAAGCCGGTGTGTTATTGATGCAATTGGCAACAACAACGTTTATTTCTTAATCATACAAGCAGAGGTAAATTATGGCAGATGATGGATCAGCTCAATCGACGACCGTTTGGCCCATGCCGAAATTTTATTTTCAGGTTAAATGGGATTCGCAAGTCATGCGGTTTCAGGAAGTCAGCGGATTGGACATCCAGTCCGAAGAAATCAAGTACCGTCATGGCGATAGTCCGGAATTTTCGGTCATTAAAATGCCCGGGATGAAGAAGGTCGGCAATATCACGATGAAAAAAGGCGTCTTCAAAGGCGATAACAAATTCTGGGATTGGTTTAAGCAAATCAAGATGAACACCATCAAACGCTTGCCGGTCACCATCAGCTTGCTGGACGAAGGCGGCAAGGCGACCATGGTGTGGACCTTGACGAACGCTTGGCCGACCAAGATTACCAGTACCGATCTGAAATCGGAAGGCAACGAAGTGGCGATAGAATCCATCGAGATCGTGCATGAAGGTTTGACGATCGCCAACAGTTAGTATTTTGCTAAATTTTGCCAGCAGATGGGTGACGCATGAATATTTCATTATCCGGAAATGTTTATCCGCCCTCCGCTTTCTATTTCAAGGTCGTGATCGGGCCGCCGGCGGGATTGTCGGCGGATACTTCCTTCCAGGAAGTGTCCGGGATCGAAACGGAAATGGAAGTCGAACCGGTTGTTGAAGGCGGCGAAAACCGGTTTGTCCGGCAGTTGCCGAAAGGCATCAAGCATCCCAATTTATCCTTAAAGCGCGGCATCGCGCCATTGACTTCACCGCTGGTGGTATGGTGCAAAGCGACGCTCGAATCCGGTTTCAGTCTGGCGATCAAGCCGCTGCCGGTGCTGGTCTATCTGATGAATGAAGACCAAGTGCCGATTCGCGGCTGGTCTTTCGATTCCGCATATCCGCTGAAATGGGAAGTGGAAAGCTTCGGTTCCACCAAGAACGAAGTGGCCATCGAAAAGATCGTGCTGAGCTATACCGTTGCCATGCGTATTGTCTAGCCGGTGCGAGATCCCCCATGGCGATAGAGATTAAACAACTGTTGATCAAATCGAATATCGTGCAGCGCACCGGGCATGAAGATCTCGACCTGACGGAAGAACACCGGTTGTTAAAGGAAGAAGTGCTGGCCGAATGCCGCCGCATGATTGCGGATTTGCTGCGGGAACGGGGAGAGCGCTAAATGTCCCTGGGCGGCGCCAAGGCGCTTCTGACAATTTCCCCGTGCACCGTGAATAACGGCAAAATCAGCGTCGACGGTTCAAGGAAGAAATTCGAAGCCATGATCAATCCCGCCGGTTATCAGCATACTTTCAAGCTGAGCTATTCAAAAAACCGGGTTCTGGGACAGCCGGGAACCGAAACCAAGTACGACGCAAGCCACCCGGAAAAGATCGTTCTGAAGGAACTGGTATTGGATGCAACCGGAGCCGTCGTATCCGGCTTAAACCCCGTTGGCAGCACGCCGGTTCCGGTCAAGGAGCAAATCGAACTGCTCAAGGATGTGGCCTATACCTACCGCGGCACAAAACATGAAGCACCGATCGTGCAGCTCAAATGGGGCGAGTTGCTGTTCTACGGGCGGGTGGAGTCGCTCAAATTCGACTATACCTTGTTCAAGCCCAGCGGCGTGCCGTTGCGGGCCAAGGTGACGCTGACCTTCATCGAATACCAGAGCAGCGAGGAAATTTCCAAGGAAGCGGCGCAAGAATCCCCGGATTTGACGCATTTGCTCGAGGTGAAAGCGGGAGATACTTTGCCGCTGCTGTGTTACCGGATCTATCAGGATAGTAACTACTATCTCGAGGTTGCCAAGATTAATCGCCTGACGGATTTTCGTAATCTAAAACCGGGAACCAAGCTGCGGTTCCCTCCATTAAACCAAGGTTGACTATGGCGGATTCCCCCTTAACGGGCAGCACCGGTGTCGTATCGGTGACCATTCTGAGTAACGGCAATGCCATAGCCGATACCGTTCAAATCGTTTCGATCGAAATCGTTTACGGCGTCAATAAAATTCCCAGCGCCAGGATCGTCATATTGGACGGGGATATGCCTAACAATAAATTTCCGGTCAGTGACGCGGATGATTTTAAACCCGGCGCGGTGATCACGATCAACGCCGGTTATGCCAATCAAACGGCTCCTGTTTTCAAAGGTGTGGTCATCAAGCACGGTATAAAAATGGATGGCGATAATTTTTCCCGTTTGATCGTGCAGTGTAAGGACAGCGCGGTCGCCATGACGGTGGGGCGCAAGAACGCCAATTTCGTCGACTCGAAGGACAGCGACATTATCAGCAAGCTGATCGGCGCATACAGCGGCCTGAGTTCCGATGTCACCGCCACTACCGCCAGCTATAAGGAACTGGTGCAATACTACTGCACCGACTGGGATTACCTGCTGGCCCGGGCTGAGGTCAATGGTTTTCTGGTGACTGTCGACAGCGGCAAAGTCAGCGTCAAAGCGCCGCAAACGGATGGCAGCGCCGTTCTGACACTGACCTACGGCATCGACTTGATGGCGTTCAGCGCGGATCTGGATGCGGCTTCGCAATTCCCGGTGGTCAAAGGCATTGCCTGGGATCCGGCCAATCAAGCCGTGCAAGAAGCGCAAGCGAGTCCCGAACAACTGACCGGGCAAGGCAATCTCAAGGCTGCGGATTTGGGCAGTGTGATCGCACCGGATTATTTCCGCTTGCAGACCGATGCGCCGCTGGAGAATGCCGTGCTAACGGACTGGGCCAAGGGGCAGCAAATCAAGTCGGGGTTGGCGCGCATCAGAGGTTACGCGGCGTTTCAGGGCAGCGCCAAGGTGAAAATCGGCGATCTGGTCGAATTGAAAGGCGTGGGCGCGCGTTTTAACGGCAATGTGCTGGTTACGGCAGTAAAACACGACATCAAACAGGGCAATTGGGTGACGGAAATCGAATTCGGCATGCCGTCGCAATGGTTCACCGAACAATATAAAACCGAAGCGCCGCTGACTTCCGGTTTCGTGCCCGGGGTCAACGGCTTGCAAGCCGGCGTGGTGAAAAAGCTCGACGCCGATCCGGAAGGACAATACAAGATTCAGGTATCCGTTCCGGTTTTGCAGGCGGAAACCGACGGCGTCTGGGCGCGGCTGGCCAGTTTCTATGGTTCCAACGGCATCGGCGCGTTCTTCATTCCGGAAATCGGCGACGAAGTGGTGCTGGGTTACTTCAACGGCGATCCTTCGCATCCGGTCATTCTCGGCAGTTTGTACAGCAGCAAACAGAAAATGCCCTACGAATTGACCGCCGATAATTTCACCAAGGCGGTGGTGACGCGCAGTAAGCTGAAACTCGAATTCGACGACGACAAGAAAGTCATTACGCTGACCACACCCGGCAATAACAAGATCGTCATCAGCGACGACCAGAAATCGATTCTGCTGCAAGACCAGAATGCCAACAAAATCGAGCTCAATTCCAGCGGCATTACTATCGACAGCCCGAAAGACATCAAGATCAGCGCCAAGGGCAAGGTCACCATCGAAGCGGTGAGCAATATCGAATTGACGGCGCAAGCGGATATCAAGAATCAGGGACTGAATATCAATCATCAAGCCAATGTCGGTTTCAGCGCCAAAGGCAACGCCACGGCCGAGCTGTCGGCGAGCGGCCAGACCACGGTCAAAGGCGCTATCGTGATGATCAATTAGGCTTTGTATTTCAATCAATTGCTAACAGGAGTTTGATCATGCCACCCGCCGCGCGAATTACCGATATGCATACTTGCCCGATGCAAACACCGGGTGTGCCGCCGATTCCTCATGTCGGCGGTCCGATCAGCGGGCCATGCGTGCCCACTGTGCTGATCGGCAATCTGCCGGCGGCGGTGGTGGGGGATATGTGCGTCTGCGCCGGTCCGCCGGACAGTATCGTCAAAGGATCGGCGACGGTCATGATCAACAATCGCCCGGCAGCCAGAATGGGTGACACAACGGCGCACGGCGGCACGATTGTGCTGGGTTTGCCGACGGTGATGATCGGCGGTTAATAGGGAAATGTAACGGTGAGTATCGACAAATCCTTTCTCGGCACCGGTTGGGGATTTCCCCCCGAGTTTAATAAGCAGGGATCGGTCCGGAAGGTTGCCGCGGAAGAAGATATTCATGAAAGCTTGTTGATTCTGTTATCGACCAATCCTGGCGAGCGCGTGATGCAGCCGACGTATGGCTGCGGCCTGAAAAGCCAGGTCTTTGAAGAAATCAATGAAACGGCGATAACCGTCATAGTCGATTTGGTGCGGCGCGCGATTCTTTTCTTCGAGCCGCGGGTGATTGTGGAGAGTATCCGGGTGGATTCCGGTAATCAGGAGGATATCCTGAACGGCTTGATCAAGATCGATGTCGCGTACATCGTGCGGGCCACGAATAATCGGCACAATATCGTCTATCCGTTTTATTTCATCGAAGGTACGAATGTCAAATTATGAGGATTTTTGGCTGAATGAAGGTTCGTGCTGATCGATTAACGAATAGTCATTTGCACATCAGTGACGGCAGGAGTCAGGAAAAAAGACTGCTGCCGGCGCTGGAGAAGGACTATTTCAACGTCGCCGAACTGCGTTTTCACACCTTATTGGCGCTCGCGGCCGAATATACCCGGGTGCTGAAGTTTTATAACCTGGCAGACCGGGAAGACGGTACCTGGGAACAATTTTTCTCGCTGGATGAAACCGTCGTCATTGCAACCATGCTGGCTGTCGATCTGGAAAAACTGGGGAGCGGCGATGGCTCTAACAGCCATCAAACGGACGCCGATCGCCGCTTAATTGCAGCATTGCGCGCCATACCCGAAAAAGAAATCGGCCAGCATATGATCGCGGCCTACAGCGCAGTCACTATGCTCGATAAATGGCTGCAATTGCTGGCGCACGCAAGAAATTCCCTGGGTGTTGAATTGCGCAAGGTGGTGGAAAGCGTGATTGCCGGGCTTAAAAAAGACATCGCCGTGCTTGGAGATTATTTGGCCGGACATCTTTCGCACCGCTTGCCGGAGGAAATTTTTTCCCGCGATTTGAATGCGCTGATTGCCGCCGTGGAAGAAACCAAATTGAGCCGGGCGAACGCAGCCGTCGATGTTTCCGATCCTGTGCCTATCCGCTCCAGTTTTTACGCTTTTATCAAAGCCATCGAAATGGTGCAGCTCAGCGCGGAGAAATTGCTGTCCGCTTCCTTGGTCAGTCAGGATCATGAGCCGGCGGCGGGGCTTCTGATCGCTTTTCTACAGCTGTTCCAAAAGCTGCATCATAAAATCAACCGGTTTACGCTGAATTATGTCGACTTCTACTATGATCAAGTGCTCAAAGCACAGCCGCGAGGTTTCGCGCCGGATCATGTCTATTTGGTGGTCGCCCCGGGCAAGAAGGATCACCCGGTATTGATACCGAAGGGGACGGAGTTTCTGGCGGGGCAGGATGAAAACAAGCGCGACATCGTGTATGCGGCCGCTGAAGATGTCGTGATCAACGATGCCGCAGTCAGTGCGATACGTACGCTGTTTTTTAAACGCGACGCGCTGAATTTCCCCGAGAATAGTTTGTTTGAGCCGGTCGTCCTGAATGACCGGGCGGGCGGAATCACCCGGCAACTGGCTACCGGCGGCTGGTTGAATGATGTGCCGGTTGCAACGGCGGATAGCCCGCCGGGTGAGGATAGCCTGCAATCGTACCCGTTATTCGGCGCGCCCAAGAAAGTTGAGGATACGATGCTGGTGCAGCATGCGCGCATCGGATTCGCGCTGGCCAGTAAAGTGTTGCGGTTGCAGGAAGGGCGGCGCACGGTCAGCATCCGGATGCAATTCGCCGGTGCGCCGGAAATGTCTTTGCAGCAGCGGGTCTGGGATATTGCGCTCGCCATGCAGCCGGAGGGGAGCGGCGGCGTATCGTCCCTGCACGAGCAGCAAGCCTTTTTCAAAGTTTTCAGGGATATGTTCATCGTGAGCTTATCGGCTGAAGACGGCTGGCGCGAGCTGGCGGAATATCTGCCTTCGTACGCGGGTGTCGATCAACAGCAGAAAGAAAACAGCCTGGCCATTACTTTCTTTTTGCCGGAGGATTTTCCGGCGGTCGTTCCTTATGACTGCAAGATCCACGGCGACGGCTATGAGACGCAGTTGCCGGTGGTGCGGATCGTTCAGAATCCGCGCAGCTATTTATATCCGTACGGGATACTGAACAAGCTGGTATTGGAGCGGATCAGGATCGACGTGACGGTGGCAGGCTGCCGCATGCTGCAATTGCATAACAACATCGGACAGCTATCGCCGCTGGCGCCTTTTACCCCTTTCGGTCCGCTTCCCGAGGCAGGTTCTTATTTCATCGCCGGATGCGCCGAAGCCGCCGGGAAACAATTGTCGGATTTCAATTTAGAGGTTCAGTGGGGCGGTTTGCCTGCCGGTATCGGCGGATTTAAAACGCACTATCAAGGCTATGAAACTTTCGGCGATACCGATTTCCGCATCAGCACGTCGGTTCTGGCCAATGGAAAATGGCTGCCGGAGAATGCTAAAGGGATGGCCGCCCATTCGCTGTTTCAGATGAAAGCGGGCTTGGACGGCGGCGGCGAAGTGAGCGAGCGCAGTGAACTGTCCTGCGCCGCGGTGATATCGTACTGGAGCCCCGATGATTACCGCGGCGGCGCGGCAGAATTCGGCTACACGCCATCGGCCAATAAAGGCTTTTTTAAGTTTACTCTGGTGGCGCCTCAGCAAGCGTTCGGTCATCGCGATTACCCCACGGCCTTGGCCAACGTGTTGACCTTCAACGCCAAGCAGAAGCACGCCAAGTTTCTCAAAAAGATGCCCAACCCGCCTTATACGCCGGTGATTACCGCCATTTCGGCGAATTATCAAGCTTACGCGCACATCGTGCCCGGCAAGGAAGAGGCCGGTTGCAGTCCGGCCATGCGGGAGAAAGTGATACATTTGCACCCGCTGGGCTGGGAGGATGTGACGATGCAAGCTGACCGGGCCTATCATTTACTGCCGCAATACGAATATTCCGGGAATCTGCTGATCGGATTGAAAGGGCTGGCGGGCGGCGGCGTAGTCACGTTGTATTTTCATTTGCGCGAGAATTCATTGCCGGTCGAACATGCCGCCGTGCGGGAGATGCAGTGGTTCTATTTGGCGCATAACCGCTGGCTGCCATTGAGCACCAAAGAGATCATCGCGGATTCCACGCAACGGTTCATGAAAGCGGGCATCGTCACGCTCGGCATTCCGGCGGATATCTCGCAGGAAAACACGGTATTGCCGGCCGGGTTTTGCTGGCTGCGGGTATCGTCCGAACACGATCTGGAAAAATATTGCAGCCTGTATTCGATTCATGCGCAAGCGCTGAAGGCAAGCCGGTATTTGCCGCAGGATGCGGTATCGGGCGGCGCCATCCGCGTGCCCGCCGGGGCCGTGTCGCGGCTGCGCAAGTCGATTCCCGGCATCGGCGGCATTCAACAAATTCAGCCCTCCTTCGGCGGGCGTCTGGCCGAGGATCGCGGCCATTTGCGGATCCGCATCAGTGAGCGGCTGAAACATAAACAACGCGCTTTGCTGCCGGCCGATTACGAGTTGCTGATACTGGAACAGTTTCCGCAAATTTATAAAGTGAAATGCTTCCCCGGCATGGATCCCGGTTTTGTAGCCGGGCAGCGTTTCAAGCCCGGCCATCTGTTGATTGCGGTGGTGCCCTACCTCGCCCGGGATGTGATCAGCGCGCATAAACCGTTGCTGAGCGGCCATCTGATCAACGATGTGAAGGATTTTATCGGGCAGTATGCGCCGCCGTTTGCGACCGTGCATGTCATCAATCCGGTGTACGAAGTCATCCAGGTGCGCTGCACGGTCAAGCTGAAAAATCCATTATTGGCCGGTATGTACTTGGCGCGCTTGAATCAGGCGATATCGGATTTCCTGTCGCCGTGGAACGAGACCATCGGTTATACCCGCCATTTCGGCTGGGTTGTCAGCAAGCACGATATTGAATCCTTTATCCAGAATCTGGATTATATCGACCGCGTCACCAACCTTTCGCTATTGCGCATCGCGCCCATGGGAGAAGGTTTTTACGACTTGCTGGATAGCGCGGACAAACCGGAGACCGCCGAAGTCAAGGATATAATCCCGGTCTATCCCTGGAGCATCGTAGCGCCGATCCAGCAGCATTTTATCGAGCTGGACGACCGTTACGATGTGATCGAGCCGCAGATTACCGGAATCGGCGAACTCGAAATTGGCAGCACTTTTATAATTTCTGACGAAAAATGGCGCGAAAAGATAGAAAAACACTAGAAGCCAAGTTCAAGAACGGCAAGATGCCGACTGAAGTTGCATTTGCCGATCTGATCGATTCGACGCTGAATCTAATCGACGACGGATTTGAAAAAACGGTCGAAGACGGACTGAAAATATTTCAGCTGGGTGACGGCAAACTGATGAGTTTTTATCAGAATATGTCGACGCTCAGTTCCCTATGGTCGGCCGGTATCGATAAGGCGACGGGGAATTTGAGTTTCGGCGATCAACAGAATCCGCATGTTCTGACATTGCGCAGCGCTCCCAGTACCGAACCCGGCGGTGCAGCCAAGGCGGGCGTCGGCATCAATACCGGCAATCCCCGCTTCGAGCTGGATGTCGCCGGCACGATCG
>JAFEEV010000066.1 GCA_018240935.1 Pseudomonadota bacterium | reverse complement strand
GGACGCCGCTAAAATACCACGCCGCACCGAACTGGGCGGCGACAAGCCGCTGTGGTTCCGCACCATGCCCGAATCGCCCGCGGAACTCACCTTCGGTTTTTATAGCTGCCACGATCATATCAGCGCCAACGGCGATGTCGGCGCCTGGCCGCATTTTTATGAAAAACTGACCGATACCGGCGCGCATTTCGTCATCGGCGGCGGCGATCAGATTTATGTCGACACCAATGCCAAGCGAAGTTTTCCGGATATTTGGCAGTGGCTAAAAGACAATAGGGAAGATCTGCTGAAAACCTTCGCCAAGGGCGATGATTATGACCGGGAAGGCATTCAGCTGTACTTGCTGAATATTTACCGCTGGTACTACCGGGTTTATTGGAATGTATCGTCCTTGCGCGAAGTGTACGAGCGTTTTCCGCAATACATGGTATGGGACGACCACGAAATCATGGACGGCTGGGGCTCTTACACGCACGACGACAGGCTGGACAGAATTTTCCGCATGTTTGAACACGAAGACGAAAAAGTCGGCGGCATGCTGGTCGATTTGATGTGGAAAGCCGCTTGTCAGGCTTATTACGAATATGAACACAGCCACAATCCGCCGACGGCGATCAATTTGCAGAACCCCGACGCGTGTCAATGGGACTACGCCTTCAGTCACGGCGGATCGGCATTTTATATGCTGGAAATGCGCGGCCATCATGACTTGGAGAAGGACAAAAAAATCGATCCGTACATCATTCTTGGCCGCGATCAATTCAACCGCTTCAAAAACTGGCTGGTTGCGCAAGCCAACAGCGACAGCAGGTTTCTATTTGTCGTTTCGCCCGTTCCCATCCTGCACTGGATCGATAACATCGTGAATTACGCCGATCTGGGCGGCGCGAAAGACGATTTCATGGACGAATGGAGTCATGAATCCAATTGGAGTGAACGGAATCAGTTGCTGGAAGAAGTGTTCGGTCAGCTGAAGAACGGCAATAAGACGCTGATTTTTCTCAGCGGCGATGTGCATTGCGCTTCGGTATTCAGGCTGCACCATAAAAACCACCGCGGCGCAAAAGTCTATCAACTGACATCCAGCGCCATCTCCCGGAAACCCGCTCCGTCGATCAGCTATCTGGGCATTACCAATGGCGGTGCGATGAAAGGAAATGACAATATCTACAGCGAACGCCTGTTCGCCCTCGCCGGCAACAAGAATTTCTCCATTCTGCGCGTGCGCCAGAACCAATCCGGCGCGCAAACGGTAACCGCCGACTTATACTGGCCTACCGGGGATAATGGCGAAATTACCAAGAAGCAAATCGTTTTTGACTGAAACCGGGTTCTTATTCCAATGGTTGGCGGGTGTTTTTTCGTTGTCCGAATGAATTAATGCTCAGGTGGTATATTTTTTTCGTTCGCCAGCACTTGCGGTAATGCCGCCTTCAAATAATAGAACATCGACCATAGCGTCAGCACGGCGGCAATGTAGATGAACCATGTGCCGATTTGCTGCGGATCGAAGCGTTCGCCGATTTTTTCGTGGTACAGCAGCAGCGGGATCGCGATCATTTGCGACGTGGTTTTGATTTTACCGAGAAAAGACACAGCCACGCTTTTCGACCGGCCGATTTGCGCCATCCATTCGCGCAGCGCCGACACGGTGATTTCGCGTCCGATGATGACGAGCGCGATCGGCGCGTCGAGCCGCTCCAAATACACCAGCACGATCAACGCGGCGGAAACCATCAGCTTGTCGGCGACCGGGTCGAGAAAAGCGCCGAATGCCGAAGCCTGGTTCAGAACGCGCGCCAGATAACCGTCCAGCCAGTCGGTAATGGCGGCGCCGGCAAAAATCAGTGTCGCGGCCAAATTCTGCTCGGCCGGAGACAACCAAGTGTGCGGCATATAGAAAATACCGACAAATAACGGAATGGCGAGGATGCGCAGCCAGGTCAGAATGTTAGGAAGATTGAAAGGCATGATGATTGATCGTAAATATTTGAAGGGCAGCCCGTTAGATGATTATCCGGCGTACGGTCAATGTAATTCCTTGTAGATCTTTTCCGCCAGCTTGCGGCTGATCCCTTCTGTTTGTTGCAGTTCTTCGATGCTTGCGGTCAACACCCCTTTCAACCCGCCGAACCGGCCCAGCAACTGCTGCCTGCGCTTGGCGCCGACGCCTTCGATATTTTCCAGCGTGGAACTGGTGCGGGCTTTGGCACGCCGCCCGCGATGGCCTTGGATGGCAAAGCGGTGCGCTTCGTCGCGGATTTGCTGAATCAGGTGTAACGCCGCATGCTCACTGGGCAATTGTAACGGCTTTTCGAACAACGGAGAAATCAATTGTTCCAGTCCGGGTTTGCGTTCTTCGCCTTTCGCCACGCCGAGCAAATTGGCATCGGATATGCCGAGTTCCTGCAAGGCTTCTTGCGCCGCCGCGACTTGCCCCTTGCCGCCGTCGATCAGAATCAGATCGGGCAATTGTCCTTCGCCGCTGACCACTTTCTGATAACGCCGGGTCAGCGCCTCGCGCATCGCGGCATAGTCGTCGCCCGGCGTGATGCCTTCAATGTTGTAGCGGCGGTATTCGTTATTGCGCATGGCGCAATTGTCGTACACCACGCACGACGCCACAGTCGCTTCGCCGAGCGTGTGACTGATGTCGAAACACTCGATGCGCTGAATCCCCGGTATATTCAGTTCCTGCTGCAACGCGTGCAAGCGCTTTTCCTGGCTGGCCTGGCGGCTCATCATTTGCTTCAGCGCCAACTGCGCATTTTCGGCCGCCATGTTGAGCCACACGCGCTTTTCACCGATCGGATTCAACTGGATGGTGATTTTATGTCCGCATTGCTCGGTCAATAACTGCTGCAACGCCTCGCGCTCGATTTGCTCGCCCAGAATAATCAGCGGCGGCGCGCTGCGGTTCAGGTAATGCTGCGCCAGAAACGCTTCCAGCACACCGGCTGCGCTGTAATCGTCGGCGTTCTGCGGAAAAAAGCTCTTGTCGCCCAAATGCCGCCCGCCGCGGATCATCGCCAGATTGACGCACACCTTGCCGGAACCGTCCGGCGATTGCGCGCAAGCGACCACATCGGCATCCAGCGCCTTGCCGCTATCGACAAACTGCTTCTCGCGAATGCGGCGCAGCGCCTGAATCTGATCGCGCAATAACGCGGCTTGCTCGTATTCCATCCGTTCGGAAGCTTGCAGCATCTTGGCGTTGATCACTTCCATCACTTCCGTTTGCTTGCCTTGCAAGAACAATTCCGCGTTTTTCACGTCCGCTTCATAAGCCTGCCGGCCGATTTGCCCGATGCACGGGCCGCTGCAACGTTTGATCTGATATAACAGGCATGGCCGGGTGCGGTTGCTGAATACACTGTCTTCGCAGGTGCGCAGGCGGAAAATTTTTTGCAGCAGCTGGATGCTTTCGCGCACGATACCGGCATTCGGATAAGGCCCGAAGTACTGATGCGTTTTATCCAGCACGCCACGGTAAAACCCCAGCCGGGGAAATTCGTGTCCGCTCAGAATCACGTACGGATACGACTTATCGTCGCGGAACAGAATGTTGTAGCGCGGCTTCAGGCTTTTGATCAGATTGTTTTCCAGCAGCAGCGCTTCGGCTTCCGAACGCGTCACCGTGGTTTCAATCCCGCTCACTTGCGACACCATCAGTTGCGTCCGGGGCGCCAGATTGCTTTTCTGGAAATACGAAGAAACGCGCTTTTTCAGACTCACCGCTTTGCCGACGTAGATCACCTCGCCCTTGGCATTGAGCATGCGGTAAACACCCGGCTGCAACGGCAGGCTGCGGCAAAACGCCTTGGCGTTAAAAACGGCGTCCGTCAAACCGCTTAATCTCCGTTGCCGAGCAGTTTTCCGCCAACCGCCCAGTTTTCATCGGGCAGTTCGTCGAAACTGATATACGTGTACGACTTCGGTTTCTTGGCGATGCGTTCCAGCGTGTCGGTCAGTTCCTCGGCAATCTGTTGCTTCTGCTCGCGTGTGAACGTTCCCGCCACGCGGATATTGACGTAAGGCATTTCAAATTTCTCCTTGTAAATGAATGATTATGACTGAAGCTC
>JAFEEV010000065.1 GCA_018240935.1 Pseudomonadota bacterium | reverse complement strand
TAAGAATTTACAACAGAAAATTAACGAGCTGATTATGAATAATTTCTTTAAGAGTAAAAGATGCGCAATTATATTGGCAGCCGTCATTCTTTCGCTTGCTGGCTGTGGCGTCATCAAAGAAAACCGGATCAGGCAAGAAGTTTTATCAGATACTGGTTTGCCGGAAGAGATACGCAGAGCAATCGATTTGAAACAACTTGTGGCGGGTATGACAAAAGAGCAAGTCATCGCCTCCTGGGGTTTGCCGTGTAAATGGTGTTACGGGACCCGTAAAAATCCGGGCGGGGATACCTGGGAATATCATATTCCCGGTGCTAATTCCCCGATTGTCGGGGCCGATTTTATCGGTATTGGAACCGGAACTTATCTGTATTTTGATAAGGATGGAAAACTTAAGCATTGGTCCAATCAATAAACAGCCAAAAAATAGACTGTTTATTGATGAGATGAGTGCTTAAATTAGCTCAGCAAATTCGTTTTTCCGTGACCAGCAGTTTTTGTGGGCGATTCGCGAATCCGGTTTTTACTAAATTTTCTGAGTCATATCACATGTGTAAACTCTCAATCGTGCTCGTGATCATGACCCTTGCCGGAAGATTCAAATTCGTAATTCATTGAACTTCCGCGTTGTCCAAGTACAACAGAAATGACATCTCCGCCATAAGACAGACAAGGAATGGTCAACTTCCCGTCATGAACGGATGCGTAGCATGCGCTCAGATCGGCCGTGTAATTGATTGGACAATTGGTGACATTGACGAGCATTACGTCGGTTACAGAATGGACCGTGTTATAAGTGGTGATGACGGCGGTTCCTTTCTTGATAACGATATCCGTTGCGCTGGTATCCGCATTTAAACCCAAAAGATTCACGCCGGTACTGGCAAGGCAAGAATTAACCGCACCATTTGCGAGATTTTTTACTACGATTTGCGAGCCAGGCACACTGTTGTCGAGAATAAAAATAGCCCCGCCTTCCACCGCTACACTTTCTGCCAGTGCGGAGGGCACTCCAGATGCGGACAGTGCGACGGCATAGAGTGTTGTAATGAGCATTTTCTTCATGTGTTCTCCTTAATCAGTTCAATTTTCTCAATTGGTCGTTCAAACTACTTAATTTGATATTGTACGTCATTAAGCGTTCTTTTTCTTGCTCTACAACATTTGCCGGCGCGCGTTCAACAAAGCTTGGGTTGGATAATTTCGTTTCCGCCTTGGCAATTTCCGCTTCGATGCGCGCAATTTCCTTGGTCAGGCGTTCGCGTTCGGCGGCCGCATCGATCTCGATTTTAAGCATTAGCTTGAAATTTCCGGCGATCGATACCGGCGCGTCGGCGCCGGGCAATCCATCCGGCAGGATTTCCAAAGCGGATAATTTTGCCAGCGCCAGCAGATACGGCCGGTATTGTTCCAGTGCGTGCGCATCTCCAGCTGCCAGCAGCGGCACTTTCAATGCAGGCGATAAGTTCATTTCGCCGCGCAAGGTGCGGCAAGCATTGACCAGTTCTTTCAGCAGATGGATATTATCCATTGCGTGCTGGTCGATTTTTTTCGGATCAGCGGCCGGATAGCGCTGGCACATGATACTGGCGCCGGATTTTCCCGCCAGCGGCGCAACCGTTTGCCACAATTCCTCGGTAATGAATGGAATGACGGGGTGCGCCAGCCGCAACATGGCTTCCAATACGCGCACCAGGGTGCGGCGGGTGGCGCGTTGCACTGCTGCTTGATCCGAGCTCAACTGTATCTTGGCCAGTTCAACGTACCAATCGCAATATTCGTCCCATACCAGCTCATAAATTTCGCGCGCAACCAGATCGAAACGGTAATTGGCAAATGCCTGAGCAACCGCTTGCTCGGCTTGCTGCAACCGGCCGATGATCCATTGATCCGCGGCGGAGTAGGCGAGGGGGAGCGTTTCATCCAGACCGGTATCTTTTCCTTCGCAATTCATCAGCACGTAGCGTGTCGCATTCCACAGCTTGTTACAAAAATTGCGGTAGCCTTCGCAGCGTTGCATGTCGAATTTGATATCGCGGCCGTGCGACGCCAGACTGGCAAACGTGAAGCGCAGGGCATCGGTGCCGAAGGCAGGAATACCATCGGGAAAGTGCTTACGGGTATTTTTTTCGATGGATTCGGCCTGTTTCGGATTCATCAATCCGGTGGTGCGTTTCGCAATCAAATCGGGCAGCGCGATGCCATCGATCAAATCCAGCGGATCGAGCACGTTGCCTTTGGATTTGCTCATCTTCTGGCCTTCGGCATCGCGGATCAAACCGGTGATGTAAACTTCACGGAACGGTACCTTACCGGTGAAATGCAGCGACATCATGACCATGCGCGCAACCCAGAAGAAAATGATGTCAAAGCCGGTGATCAATACCGAGGTTGGCAGGAAAGTTTTCAATTCCGGTGTTTCGTCCGGCCAGCCGAGCGTGGAAAACGGCCACAGCGCCGATGAGAACCAGGTATCCAGCACATCTTCATCCTGGCGCAGATTATTTTTACCGGACAACTGTTGTGCTTCTTTTAGGTTGTGCGCCACGGTAACATTACCGTCTTCGTCGTACCACGCCGGAATGCGGTGACCCCACCATAATTGGCGCGAAATACACCAATCCTGGATATTTTCCAGCCATTGGTTGTACACGTGTGTCCAGTTGTCCGGCGTGAATTTCACATCACCGTTAGCCACAACTTCCAAACCACGCTTGGCCAGGTCTTCCATGGCAACATACCACTGGTCGGTCAGCATCGGCTCGATGATCGTGTTGGTGCGATCGCCGCGCGGCGCCATCAATTTGTGCGGCTTGACCTCGACCAGATAGCCTTGCGCTTCCAGGTCGGCAACGATTTTTTTGCGCGCATCGAAACGGTCCATGCCTTGGTAGTCAAGCGGCGCCAGATCGTTGATTTTTCCATCCAGAGTGAGGATGTTGACCGGCGCCAGATGATGCCGCTGGCCGACTTGATAATCGTTGAAATCGTGCGCCGGCGTGATTTTTACGCAACCCGTGCCGAATTCCTTATCGACGTAGGTATCCGCGATGATCGGAATGGTCCGTTCGCACAGCGGCAAACGCACATGGCGGCCGATCAAATGTTGATAGCGCGGATCGTCGGGATGCACGGCCACGGCGACGTCGCCGAGCATGGTTTCCGGGCGGGTGGTGGCGACGATCAATGCTTCGTTGGGTTCGATATGCGTGCCATCGGCTTGTTCCAACGGATAGCGAATATGCCACAGCGATCCGTTTTCCTCGGTCGATACCACTTCCAAATCGGAAACTGCGGTTTGCAGCACCGGATCCCAATTCACCAGCCGCTTGCCGCGGTAAATGAGTCCTTCTTGGTACAAGCGCACAAACACTTCGGTCACGGCGCGTGATAATTCAGCATCCATGGTGAATCGCTCGCGCGTCCAATCGCACGAAGTACCCAGACGGCGCATTTGCCGCGTGATGGTGGAGCCGGATTCTTCCTTCCATTGCCATACCCGTTCCAAGAACGCTTCCCGCCCCATGGCGCGGCGGTCGAGTTTTTGCTGATCGAGCTGGCGTTCGACCACGATTTGTGTGGCAATACCGGCATGATCGGTACCCGGCTGCCACAGGGTGTTATCGCCCAGCATGCGGTGATAGCGCGTCAATGCATCCATCAAAGTATGTTGAAACGCATGCCCCATGTGCAGCGTGCCGGTGACATTGGGCGGCGGCAGCATGATGCAATAAGCGGATTGACCGGTAGGATCGGCCGCCGCGTCCGGTTTGAAATAGCCGGCCGATTCCCAGATGGAATACCAGCGGTCTTCAATGCGTTTAGGGTCAAAGCTTTTCTCGAGTTCCATGGATTTTTCGTGATATTGAATGGCGCAAAAGATCGCCATTATAGCGGATGGGGTATGGCTGCGGATAACAAGAAAAACGGCTACTTGATGTGTTTTGTCAGACGGATTTCCAGCGCGCGCGCCAATGCCTTGCGGCTTTGCGCGTCCATTGCAATCTGTGTTTCTTCCAATGCGGCGTCGAGAATCTGCCGTACCGGCGTCAAGCGGGCGGGTTGACGGTGTATTATCGCGGGATGCAGCGTCACGGCTTCCGTCAGCACTGGTATCGAACCGGTTTCATGGGAGGATGTTTTGCCGGTTGCAGACACGTTGTGAGGCGGCATGGCGCCGGTGATTTTGCCTTGATTCTGGTATTTGCCGAGCAGATTGTTAAATTTGTTCAATATTTCAGCATCATCGGAATCTGTTGCGGTTTTATCGTCGCTCATGACAGAAGAATCAGTAATTATTCGGGTTTTTGCTTAAGGAAACTCTGAAAAACTACTGCGCTCGATCATGCTATGTTGAAATCAGACTCAAAATGCTCATTTACATCTTGTAAACTGCGCTTTTTCATCTGATTTCGCCTTGCCTGATCGTCGCTCGCTACCTTTTTCAGAGCTTCTTTAAGGACGCGCTGATGAATTGATTGGGCGAGCAAATCGCTTCCTTGTGCAGTACTCGTTTCATCATGTTCATCGAATTCATCAGTATTTTCTTAATCATCCAGATTGAAATGTTGTATCGGATGATCGGCATCCTTATAAAAACGATAACGTGCGCGCGCCGCTTGCTTACCTTCCGGCGAGGTATCCGCAATCTCGATCAAGCGGCTGAATTGATCGAAGCCGGGCGGTTGTTGCTGGTGCAAGTTCAGTAGTACGTCAAACCGCCTGCCGGGCGGGATGCGATTGCCCAAAATGACCGGCGTTGCGCTGACCAGTTCGCTGTCTGCACGGATATCGCAGTGCGGGATAAAACTTGTGGGCGCGAAAGACCACAATAGTTGATCCAATTGCTCCAGCACAGTTGTATCGAGCGCATAAATCAGCACGGTCATGTTTTGCTGCACCGCCTTGGCGCAAAGCCGGCAAGCCGTTTGCAGCTTGTCGTTCGATCCTGAATAAAAATAAATCTGCGTCATCGAATCATTGTCCGGCCAAGTTTCCGGCTTGCGTATTCCCGCGGCTGATTAATTCACGGCACCGGTTTGAGATGCGGCGGCCATTGCGGATCGTGAATTAATCGGCAGGTTGGCAATCCGTTCAGCTTGCGGCTTTTGCTGGCGCAATCAAATATTGCGTGAGCAGCGACACCGGACGGCCGGTCGAACCTTTATCCTTGCCGGACTTCCACGCTGTGCCCGCGATATCCAAGTGCGCCCAACGGTATTTCTTGGTGAAGCGCGATAAAAAGCACGCGGCGGTGATGGTTCCGGCAGCCCGGCCGCCGATATTGGCGATGTCGGCAAAATTGCTTTTCAGCAAATCCTGGTATTCATCCCACAATGGCAGCTGCCAGGCGCGGTCGGCGGCGAGTTCACCGGCAGCCAGAAGTTCCTGCGCCAGCTTGTCGTCGTTGCTCATCAGGCCGGTGGTGAAATTACCCAATGCGATGACACAAGCGCCGGTCAATGTGGCAATGTCGATCACCGCTTTCGGGTCATAACGTTCCGCATACGTGAGCGCATCGCACAGAATCAAGCGGCCTTCCGCGTCGGTGTTGAGAATCTCGATGGTTTGCCCGGATAGGCTGGTGACGACATCGCCCGGTTTCGTCGCTTTGCCGCTGGGCATATTTTCCGTGGCCGGGATAATGCCGACGACATTGATCGGCAGCTTCATTTCGGCCACTGCCAGCAGTGTGCCCAATACGCTGCCGGCGCCGCTCATGTCGAACTTCATCTCGTCCATTTCGGCAGCGGGTTTGAGCGAAATGCCGCCGGTGTCGAAGGTGACGCCTTTACCGACCAGAACCACCGGATGGTCTTTTTTCGCCGCGCCATGATATTCCAGTGCAATCAACTTCGCCGGTTGTTCGCTGCCGCGCGCGACGGATAACAGCGATCCCATGCCGAGTTTTTCCATATCCTTTTCTTCCAGCACGGTTACTTTGAGCTTATGAGATTTGCCAAGATCCTTGGCCTGTTTGGCGAGATACGCCGGGGTACAGATATTGGGCGCGAGATTACCCAAATCCTTGGCCAGATTCATGCCGTGTGCAATCGCCATGCTTTGTTGCATGGCTTCTTCGCAAGCGGCCAGCTGATCGCGATCATCGATGCATAATGTCAGCTTGCGTAAACTGCTCGGATTGTTATCGGGTTTGCTTTTCAACTGATCGAAACGGTAATTGCTGCCGATTGCGGTAATCACGGTGTGATGGACTTTCCACGCGCTTGCCCGTGCCGTGACGGGAAAATCGGATAAAAACACCGTGGCATCGGCGACAGCGGTTTTTTGCAATGCGCCTAAAATTGCGCCGAGCGCCGATAGAAACGATTTCTCCTTGAATTCCTGTTCTTTGCCCAATCCAACCAGCAGCACCCGCTTGAACAGCGTGTCCGGTACATTGTGCAAAAGCAGTGTGGTATTGGCCTTGCCTTCCATATCACCGGATGCAAGGATATTTTTGATATAGCCGTGCGTGATTTTGTCCAGAACTTT
>JAFEEV010000064.1 GCA_018240935.1 Pseudomonadota bacterium | reverse complement strand
GTGCGGGAATTGAGTTGTAACGGATAGAAAATGAAGTTCAATCAGCTGTGTGGCTTATTCGTTTCCTTTGGTATCCTCTGTAGAAATTCTTCTCAGTAGCAGTATAAAGACAGTGTTCTATAGCCCAAATTGCTTGTGATTACCGGCTATAGAACACTGGCCACCCTCTAAAGCTCTAGTAATTCGATTTCTCAGTCGTTGATCTGGCTTTACCGCCACCTTCCTGATCGCCCGACGGTATTTGATGGAAAGGCTGGATAGTTTTACCGTAAGCATCCGGATCAGGTGTTTCCGGGGCCGTCGGTTTACCGCCACATGCAACTAAAACTAAAATCGCTGCTATTGCTAAAAAATATGTAATTCTCATATAAAACCTTCTGAATGTTAGCTGTTAATTGATATTGTGTTACAACGATTGGCAGAATACAGTTAACAGTTATGCTAAATATTGATCTTGATCAAACTAAATCAACGACGGCTAAAGGGTATTGTCCTCAGTGGCGCAGATCGGCATACGTTTTTATCGCTCATTAAATGATTTCATTGCGCCAGCGCTGACTGATACCGAGATCATTCATCATTTCGAGCGGAAAGCTTCGATCAAGGACATGATCGAATCATTCAACGTGCCGCATACAGAAGTTGAACAAATTTCGGTGAATGGCGCTCCCGCCGGCTTTGACTATATTGTGCAAGATGGAGATCGAATCGAGGTTTTCCCGGCCGGGGAGAATGCCAGCACTAAGCTCGCGTTGCAGCTTCGTCCACCGCTATCACAGCCGCCGCAATTCGTGGTCGACAGTAACCTTGGGAGACTGGCGCGGTATCTGAGGTTGCTGGGATTCGATTGTCTCTATCGCAATGATTACAACGACGACACGGTTGCCAGAATTGCCAGCGAGCAGCAACGTGTCGTGCTTACCCGGGATCGCTCGCTGTTACGCCGCAAAATTGTCACGCACGGGTATTTTGTGCGCGCTGATAAACCCAAAATTCAAACCCGTGAAGTTCTGCAAAGATTTGCGCTGTTTTCTCTGATCATGCCTCTGACACGCTGTACGCATTGCAATGGGGTATTGGCGGAAACCGGGAAGAACCGCATAGAGCATCGTCTGGAGCCATTGACGAGGCGATATTACGATCAATTTCTACTGTGCCCGGGTTGTAACCGGATTTATTGGCAAGGAAGTCATGCAATCCGGATAAAGCAACTACTTGCCGAGTTGGCGGGTGCAGGGCCTTAATCCCGGTTAAACCTCGAATGCAAGGCCATGCCATCAGCAAGTTTTATTCAGTAAATATTCAGATTGAACTCTTTATGATCATGGCAAAGTGTTAAGAAAAGCGATTAATGGATCGCCGGTACACTTTCCTGGTATGTAAGTTGAAAAGTAATGATTCGGTGAATTCCGATCGAGATTGTTATGAGAAAAATTAAATTAATGTGTCTGACTATCGCCTTCTGCGGAATATTCTCGGTGAATCCGGTAAATGCTGAAGGGGATGGCGGTGATTTTGACGGTGGATTCGATGGCGGCGATTTTGGCGGTGACTTCGATGGTGGTTATGGCGGCGATTTCGATTCCGGCGGATATTCCGACTTTTCTGATCCGAGCGGTTTCGATTCAAGCGATGCTTTTTATCAGCATGATCAATTCAATCAGCCGGAAGATTCTGGATTCATTGACGATGCAAGCCATGAGAATCATTTTGATCAGACCGATGTGACTCAGCAGGCAAATGATTCCGCTGCGGAAAATAACGCAAATCATAGTACCGCTAGTAGCGCAACAGCGCCCGGCAACGAGGGACTTGTTCAGGAACCCATGAAGAAAGAGCTACCGGATCAATCAACGGATACTGTTCAACATGCAGAGCAGAATAGCGATTCTGCCCAAACGCATGCAGCGGTCCCCTTGAATGGCGCTGACACAAACTCTAACCCAGACGCACATTCCAGTATTGGGGTTTCGGATTCAACTCAATCCACCACGGAAAATGACTCACAAGCAACTGCCGGTAATGCTTCCGCCGCTATGGATTCATCGGCTCACCATGGCACGGTTACACAATCCGATCCATCCACGCAAAATGTGACTATTCAGAATAGTACACATATCGATCAAAATACCGGGCATGATCAGCATTCCGGGCACGATAACCACCATCACCATCATCACCACGGCGGAGGGCATCATTATTACGATAACTTCGGCTTGGGATTCGGATTAGGGTTGGGAATGGGATTAGGCATTGGCTCCTTTGGCTATTACAGCCCGTTCGCGCCGTTCGGCTATTATGGCGGTTTTGGCGTGCCCTTCAACAGCTTCGGCTTTTACAGCGGTCGTGCCGGCGTTGGGTTCTATAGTCAATATGCCGGTTTTGGATCTTATCGCTATTTTGAACCGTATTATCCTTTGGGCGGTTTTTTGGCGGCCTCTCCGGTATTCGCAGCGCCCATGCTTGCACCTGCCAGAGCGCCAACCTATATCCAACGTAATGAAGTATCCGGGCCTGCGCAGGCACAGCAAAAAAGCTACTGGTATTACTGCCGCAATCCCGAAGGATACTACCCTTATGTGAAGCAATGTTCGGGTCAATGGATTAAAGTCCCTCCACAGCCTTCCTGATGATTGCAGCGAACAGTGCAGCCTGATAGCCCTAGTGCGGTTTTACAAACCGGTTATCTTTAATTAATTGTAAGCACCTGGGATAACCGGTAACCTATGCAGGTGTAGCTGACTGACAGCTTTGTCGGAGTTTTTGGAATTTGAACGAAAGAACCTAATTTTGACAGGAATTAATGATGAAGAAACAAATAGGGATCGTAATAGCTTGTGTGATGGTAGTATCGTTGTTATCCGGTTGCTGGACACTGGTTGCCGCCGGCGCGGGTGCGTATGGCGGATATAAAATGAAAGAAAATGGTTACACCCTGCAAAGCCCGATTGCCAAGGAAAGGAAATCGAACAAATGAGATACGGTTATTTGACCTTTCTCACTGAATCTTCCGGATTTTCCTTTTTCCGGAAGCTGTCATAAATCATCAGCGCGGCACCGACAAAAATGGCGGAATCGGCGAAATTAAACGCTGGCCAGTGATAATTCCCAACATAGAAATCGAGAAAATCGACCACATGACCCAGCGTGACACGGTCGTACAAATTTCCCAGCGCGCCACCCAGAATCAAACTCAGCGACAGGCAAAATGATTTCTCATGACGGTATTTGTTGAGCAGAAAGACGATCAATAAGGCTGCGCTGCCTGCGATACCGCTCAGGAACCAGCGTTGCCAGCCCGGTTGCTCGCTCAGGAAACTGAATGCGGCACCGGGATTGTAAGTCAACACCAAGTTAAAAAAAGCGGTGAGTGGAATACTTTGGCCAAACTCCAATGCAGACTCGACCCAGAATTTACTGGCAAGGTCCAGCGCAAGGACGATCAGAGCGATGCTCAGGCTGATGTACAGTTTCATAGTCGCGGCTTTCTCTTCAGTAGTAGCAGGGCGTTACGCAAAATGCCGTTGTTCGCCAGCGCCGTAAAGATTGGTAATGCAGCGGGCGCACAGCGTAGGGTGTTCGGCATGTTGACCGGCATCCTGGCGATAATGCCAGCAACGTTCGCATTTCGCATGGGTGCTGGGTGACACAATAATCCCTTCTTGTTGCGCATCGTTAACCAGAGTTAAACGCGTCTCGGAAACGATCAATACGAAGCGCAAATCGTCACCGAGTGTATTCAGTAGCGCGAAATTTTCATGGTTGGCGCGAATCTCTACGCTGGCCGCCAGTGAGGAGCCGATTTCTCCTTGCGCGCGCGCGTCTTCCAGTTTTTTCAACACTTGCGAGCGCAAAGCGCGTATTTTCGTCCAGCGCTGCTGCAACATTTCGGTATCCGCTTGCGCCGGGAAGGCATGCCAGGTATGCAGCAGCACGCTGCCGTTGCTATCTCCGGTCAGATGCTCCCAGACTTCTTCCGATGTGAAGCTAAGAATCGGTGCAAACAAGCGCACCAGACTATGCGCGATATGGTGCAGCGCCGTTTGCGCCGAACGCCGCGGAAGACCTTGGGTTGCCGCCGTGTATAAGCGGTCCTTGAGAATATCCAGATAGAATCCGCCTAAATCTTCGGAACAGAAATTATGCAGTTTATGCACGACTTGATGGAATTCATAACGCTGATAGTTTAGCGTCAATTCGTCTTGAACGCTTTGCGTCAACGCCAGCATATAACGGTCGATTTCCAGGCAATCCGTGACGGCGACGGTATCGCTATGCGGATTGAAGTCCACCAGATTAGCGAGCAAGAAGCGCAATGTATTGCGGATACGGCGGTAGCTTTCCACCACCCGTTTGAGAATTTCTTCGGAAATGGAGAGCTCGCCGGAGTAATCGGTCGAGGCAACCCACAGCCGCAGAATGTCGGCGCCCGAAGTATCCATCACTTTTTGCGGTGCGATGACATTGCCTTTGGATTTGCTCATTTTGTGACCGCTGCCGTCGACGACAAAGCCATGCGTGAGTAAGGCATCGTACGGCGCGCGCCCGTCGATGGCGCAACCGGTCAATAGCGAGGATTGGAACCAGCCGCGATGCTGATCGGAACCCTCCAGGTATAAATCAGCCGGAAATTTAAGCTGTGCATCGGCTTTCACCACGGTATCGTGCGTCGTGCCGGAAT
>JAFEEV010000063.1 GCA_018240935.1 Pseudomonadota bacterium | reverse complement strand
GCCGTTATAACCATTGTCATGATCTTGAACGACTGCTGCGCCCGAACCGAAAGCGCCGTTATTGTATGAACCCTTTGCGTGTACGGTAAGGCCGCCATTGGTGAAAGTGAGATCGCCGCTGAGTGAAGAGGCGATGTTAGAACTGCACAGATCACCGCCGCTGCAAGCAACACCATCCGTAGGCAAGAATCCACTATTGACGGAACCGCTGTACTTAAGGTTCGCGAAATCGAAAACCACGGGCGCCGCTGCAACCGGTCCGCTCGCTAAAGCAAGAAATGTTAAAACAGATAATGAACGCATTTAAAGTACTCCTGAAAATTTTTTAATTTCAAAACAATAAACCTGATTTCCCGTTCAGCTGATGCAATTTTGCTTCAACTTTCTCTATTTTTTGGAAATATCAAAAATACAGATGAGATGAACATCGACTACAGGCAATTACAATACCGGTAAAGACAATAATGGAGAATAGAACGATACGCCCGATTTATTAGTACCATTGTCCTCGGAAGTACTTTTTTTCTCCTTCCAATGATCCTACATCACTAACAAATTTCATATTCCCTAAAGGAATACCTTCATCAACAATGCCACATCTAAAACTTGCTGATAATCGATACTTTATCGATCACAATTATCTTGCAGGCGTTTTCTTTCATGATGATTGATTGCGCCGCCGGGAAATCCGCCAGCAGTAATGAATTCTGACATCGCGTTTGAAATCCTCGGGGATCATTCTGCTGCTGATGTCCTCGATGACCAGATCGCTGAGCGATTCCGTGTCCATTTTGAAGCGGCGGAAGTTGGTCGAGAAATACAGCACGCCGTCCGGCGCCAGCAAAGCGGCGGCATTGCGGATCAGCTGCACATGGTCTTTCTGGATGTCGAAGGCTTCGTCCATTTTCTTGGAATTGGAGAAGGTAGGCGGGTCGAGGAAGATCAGGTCGAATTGCGCTTTCCGTTTTGCCGTGGCTTGCGCGGCCAGCCATTCCAAGCAATTGGCGCGCACCAGTTGATGTTCATCGCCGATGCCGTTGAGGACGAAATTGCGCCGCGCCCAATCCAGATACGTGTTCGACATATCCACCGTGACGCTCGAAACCGCGCCGCCGATTGCCGCATGCACCGTGGCGCTGCCGGTGTAGGCGAATAAATTCAAGAAGCGCTTACCACTGGCTTGCTGCTGAATCAGCAGACGCATCGGCCGGTGGTCGAGAAACAAGCCGGTGTCGAGATAATCCTCGAAATTCACCCAAAACTTGCAACCGCTTTCTTCCACCACATGAAAGTGGCGCGAATCGCTCAATTTTTCGTACTGGTCGGTGCTTTTCTGTTTGCGGCGGATTTTCAGAAACACTTGCCCGGCGGGAATTTTCAGCACTTGGGGTATTTCCGCCATGATGCCGGCTAGCCGCAGATTGGCTTTGATAGGATCAATCGTTTTCGGCGATTCGTATTCCTGCACATTGACCCAGGTCTGCTCGCCTTGATACACATCCACGGCCACCGCGTACTCGGGTAGGTCGGCGTCGTACAACCGGTAGCAATGGATCTGATTTTGCTTGGCCCACTTGACCAGTTTCTTCAGATTCTTGCGCAAGCGGTTGGCGAACATTTCCGCTTGGCTGCCGATTTGCTCGGATTGCGCGCGGCGGCTGATGACTTCGATGCGCTCCTGCTGCGATTTGGCTTTTGGTTCGAAGAAAGCTTTTTCCTCGATGGTGAAGCGCAATAACTTACACTCCAGCGCGCCATTGAACAGTGTGATCGGCTTGTGCGAGCGGATGCCCAGCCGGAAGCCCAGCTCCGGATTTCCGATGATCATCGCCGCTTGCCAACCGGTGAAGCGTTGCTTTAACACCTCGCCGAACTGACGGTAGAGCAAGGCGGCTTGTTCTTCGTCGCCGAGCCGTTCGCCATACGGCGGGTTACAGACGATCAGCCCTTTCGCCCAGCTTTCTGCTGCGGAGGCATCGGCAATGTCGCGTTTTTCGATGTGGATTTTTCCCGCCAGCCCGGCGTTTTCGACATGCTGCAACGCGGCGGCGACGGTGCGGCGGTCTTGGTCGAAACCGGCAATCACGGGCAATTTACCCAGGCCAATCTCGCAGCGCTGCTGCGCATCGTCCCAGATGTTTTGCCAAAGTGCAGCGTCGTGCTGTTTCCAGCCGAGAAAACCAAAATAATCGCGTTGCAACCCCGGTGCGATATCCCCGGCGATCAGCGCGCCTTCCACCAGCAAGGTGCCGGAGCCGCACATCGGGTCAATCAATGAGCCGCCTTGCGCGGCAATGTCCGGCCAACCGGCGCGCAGCAGAATGGCTGCCGCCAGATTCTCCTTGATCGGCGCGGTGATACTGACCTCGCGGTAACCGCGCTTATGCGAACTTTCGCCGGATAAATCCAGGCTCAGTTGCGCGGTGTCGTTGTGCAGATAAACATTGACGCGGATGTCGGGCTGCTCGGTATCGACATTGGGGCGGCTGCCGAACTTGGCGCGCATTTGGTCGACGATGGCGTCTTTCACTTTGAGCGCGCCGAAATGCGTGTTGTTGATCGCCGGATTATTCTTGCTGCTGAACGACACCGCCAAGCTGTCATCGGCGTTCAAGTGCTCGGACCAGTCGATGCACTGCACGCCGTCGTAGAGATCCTGCTGCGATTTGACCTCGAAACTGCCTAGCAACAACAACACACGGCTGGCGGTGCGCAACCATAAACAGGCGCGGTACGCCAGCGCCAGATCGCCTTGAAAAGCCACCCCGGCGAGTTTCTGCTGCACATCGCGGGCGCCGAGTGCCTGGATTTCATTAGCGAGTATGCCTTCCATCGCTTTCGGCGTGGTGGCGAAGAGTTGGTATTGCGTCATGGTTCACGGTCAGTGCGGAATAACCGTGTAGGATACGCGAATGTGCTGTTAACGCGCTGGCTTTTTTGCAACCGCGACCGGATACCGGTTTTCAGGGGGTATTTCTCTGTGAAGGATCTTTTTTAAAAGCGGGCGTCAGTTTAAGCGGGTCGATAGCATTCCGCTGATTTTTGGCGGCGGATGCCCACCAAGTGAGCTGCGCGAAGGATCGGGCAAAATAGTTCGTCCATCTTTCCGCGTCGACGGGCGCGAGAAAGCTTCCATCCTCGGCGAGCACTTCTTGCGCCTTCGGGACATGAATCATCGCCGAAACCGGCAAGCAACCCAGTTCCGACAAAAAAGACCGCATCCCGACCGCCGCCCTGACACCGCCCCATTGCCCCGCCGAATAAGTGACAATCGCGCTGGGTTTGTACGAAAACAACGAACTGCCGAAGTGATTGAGCAAATGCGCCAAAGCCGGGCTCAACGAATGATTGTATTCCGGACTCACCATGACATAACCATCCGCTGCTGCGATCTTGTCCGCTAAGTCTTGGATCTGAGCGGGCGCTTTGCCCGGCGCGTAAGCAAAGTGCGGTTTGAAT
>JAFEEV010000062.1 GCA_018240935.1 Pseudomonadota bacterium | reverse complement strand
TGGATTATCCGGTCAGAGCAGAAACAACAACCCCAGTCCAAGCCCCGCGGCGCTTGCCAGCAGGCCGGAAACACATTGCCGCACCAGCAGTTTGCTGCCGATGAAAAAAATCAAACCGAGTTTGAAGCCGACGTTGGAAATGAACGCCAGCGCGATGGCGATGATCGCTTGCGCCGCTTCCAATTTGCCGATTTCGTACAAGCGCAGGCTGGACAGCGTGATGGCGTCGACGTCGGTTAAGCCGGAGACGAGTGCGACGGCGTACAGCCCGCTGTTGCCGGCAATGTCGGACAGCCAGGCGGAGAAAAACAGCACGCTGCCGTAAATCAGTCCGAATGCGGCGGCGGTGCGGATTTCCGTGGGGTTTTTGATTTCCGGCAGGGTTACTTCATGCTGCTGGTTGAGCTTGCGCCACCAAAACGCCATCACGGCGATGCCGAGAACAAAGCCGCAACCCAGAACCGGCAGCAATTGCGGCAGAATGGACGGAGAAGCGGCAGCGCAGAGGATGGATAAACGCAACAGTACCGTCAGATTGGCGATCAAAATGACCGCCACGGAAAGATGCGTGAAGTCCTCGTTTTCCACGCTGCGGCGCGCGTACACCAGCGTGGTGGCGGTGCTGGATACCAGCCCGCCGAACAGGCCCAGCACTGCGCCGTGGCGTTTGCCGATCAGTTGCATGGCCACGTAACCGGCCAAACTGACACCCGAGATCAACACAACCATCAACCAAATCTGGTGCGGATTGAGGGCCTCATACGGCCCGTAATTATGATCCGGCAGGATCGGCAGGATGATGAACGTCAGCACGCCGAATTGCAGCATGGAAATTAAATCGCGGCGGCTGAGCTTTTCGGTGATGCCGTGCAATTCCGCTTTGAAATACAGCAATACCGTGGTGATGATGGCGAGCATGATTGCCAGCTTGTCGTTGCCGTACCACACCGATGCGCCCAGGCCGTAGCAGACCAGAATGGCGGCGATGGTGGTGGTGCCGGGGTCGGCGCTGTCGTCCTTGACACGCGAATACGCGGCCACCATCATCAGGCCGACGATGATTAAACCGCCCAGCAGCAGCCACGGCGTGGCTTTTTCCGACAGCATCGCAGCCAGCGTGCCGAACAGCGCGACCAAGGCGAACGTCCGCAGCCCCGCGCGCGATCCCGGGCTGCGTTCGCGTTCCAATCCGATCAGCAAACCGATGGCCAGACTGGTCAGGAAATGCGGCAACGCCGCCAGTTCGCCGTTCAACGTGAATTCAGTGTGCATCGCCGGTCACCGGGTTATCTGCGTGAAACCAATGTTCCAGCAGGAATTGTAGGGATGTTTTGCCATTATATTCGTTGATCTGCAAGCGATAAACCGCGTCGATGACGTCCGGCAGCGGGTCGTTGTGGAAAAACAGGATGCCGTCGTACGTTTCAGCCGATTTGCGCGCGGCTTGCGCTGCGTCAGCGGCACTCGCGGCGTGCAGTTTTCTCAGTTTCAACTTCAGATGTTTTTCGCCGACGATGCGCTGGCTTTCGACGTAAAACCGCGCCGTGAAGGACGGTTGCGGAAAACCTTGTCCCCACACTTGCCGGTCGAGCGTTTCCGCCAGTTCCAGTTTGATGTCGCCGAGCTCCAGATCGCCGTCGGTTTCGATCACGCGCGTCAAATCGGCCGGTGTCAGCAGTGTTTGCGCAACCTGCTCGAACGCTGCGCGGAACGTTTCAAAAGCATCGCCGTGAATGGTCAATCCGGCTGCGGCGGCATGGCCGCCGAATTTGCGGATCAATTCGGGATGGTGTTTGGACACCAGATCCAACGCATCGCGCAGGTGAAAACCGCTGATCGAGCGCCCCGAGCCTTTGATTTCCCCGTCATTGCCGGGTGCGAAAATGATCACCGGACGGTGATACTTGTCCTTGATGCGCGACGCGAGGATGCCGATCACGCCCTGGTGCCAATCGGCGTCGAACAGGCAAATGCTGTGCGTGTTTTGGATGTCCGGCTGGCATGTTTTGAGCGTTGTTTCCAGTTTGCTGAGCGCGCTTTCCTGCATCGCCGATTCGATTTCGCGCCGCTGCCGGTTCAACTCGTCCAACTGTTTGGCAATCTCGGCAGCGTATGCTTTGTCGTCGGTAATAAGACACTCGATGCCGAGCGACATGTCGTCCAGCCGCCCGGCGGCATTCAAGCGCGGTCCCAGCATAAAGCCCAGCTCGTACGTGGAAATCTGCCGGACATCGCGCCGCGAGACCTGCATCAGCGCATTGATACCGGCGCACGCCTTGCCTTTGCGGATGCGCTGCAAGCCTTGCTGCACCAGAATGCGGTTGTTGCTGTCGAGCTTGACGACGTCGGCGACGGTTCCCAGCGCGACCAGATCGAGAAAAGCCGCCAAATTCGGCTCCGGCAGACCGGCGCTAAACGCGCCGCGCTGGCGCAGTTCCGCGCGCAGCGCCAGCATCAGGTAGAAAATGACGCCCACGCCGGCGATATTTTTGCTGGGAAACGGGCAGCCGGGTTGGTTCGGATTGACGATCGTCAGCGCATCGGGCAGCCGGTCGCCGGGCAAGTGATGGTCGGTGATCACCACCGGCATGCCGAGCCGGTTGGCTTCTGCGACACCGTCGACGCTGGCGATGCCGTTGTCGACCGTGATCAGAATGTCAGGTTGCTTGGTTTCGTGCGCCAGCTGCACGATTTCCGGCGTCAGGCCGTAACCGTATTCAAACCGGTTCGGCACCAGATAATCGACAATCGCGCCGAATTTGCGCAAGATGCGCATGCCGGTGGCGCAGGCGGTGGCGCCGTCGGAATCGTAATCGGCGATGATCAGCAGCCGTTTTTTTGCGGCGATGGCGTCAGCCAGCAAGGCCGCCGTTGCGGTGATATTTTTCAGTTGCCCGAACGGGATGAGGTGCGTCAGCTCAGTCTCGAGCTGAGCGCGATTTTCTATGCCGCGCGCCGCGTAAATGCGCGCCAGGACCGGCGGTAACCCGCTGCCGCTGAGTGTCTGGAAGGTATGCGCATCATACGGGCGGATAATGATTTTGGACATGCGAAAGCGGGAACGTGATCAATATCCATCATTCTGAGGGAATTTCTTCTGCCGCGGCGAGTTTTTCCACTTTGAGCACGTGCAAGCGGCGGCTGTCGGCGCGCTGCACGGTAAATTTGAATTGGCCGATGACCACCGCTTCGTTGCGCACCGGCAGGCGGCCGAATTTGTTCAGTACCAGGCCGCCGATGGTGTCGTAGTCTTCACTGCTGTAGTTCGCGCCGAGTACTTCGTTGAAGTTGTCGATTTCGGTAATCGCTTTGACGCGGTAGCGCCCGTCCGCTTCCATGACGATATTGGCTTCTTCTTCATCGAAATCGTATTCGTCCTCGATATCCCCGACGATTTGTTCCAATAGGTCCTCGATCGTCACCAGACCGGCCACACCGCCGTATTCGTGGACCACGATCGCCATGTGATTGCGGTTGCTGCG
>JAFEEV010000061.1 GCA_018240935.1 Pseudomonadota bacterium | reverse complement strand
TCACGAATTCCCGGCAGGCGGGTTTTGATGATTTCCGCGCCCAAGTGATCCAATTTCAGCAGCAAATGGTCGCTTTCCTCGCCGCAGCCGCGCCCATCCTTCATTTCTGTCGTCATCGCGCGCGACACCACGTCGCGGCTGGCCAGATCCTTGGCGTTCGGCGCGTAGCGTTCCATGAAGCGCTCGCCGTTGCGGTTCAGCAAATAACCGCCTTCGCCGCGCACCGCTTCGCTGATCAATACGCCGACACCGTACACGCCGGTCGGATGGAATTGCCAGAACTCCATGTCCTCCAGCGGAATCCCGGCGCGTGCCGCCATACCCAGCCCATCGCCGGTGTTGATCAAAGCGTTGGTGCTGGCCTGAAAAATCCGCCCGCCGCCGCCGGTGGCAAATAATGTCGCGCGCGCTTGCAGAATCGACACCTCGCCGGTTTCCATCTCCAGCGCGGTGACGCCAAGCACATCGCCTTGCTCGTCACGCAGCAAATCCAGCGCCATCCATTCGACAAAAAATTGCGTATTGGCGCTGACATTGCGTTGATACAGCGTATGCAGCAACGCATGGCCGGTGCGATCCGCCGCTGCGCACGAACGCGTGGCTTGCGCGCCGCCGAAATTCTGCGATTGCCCGCCGAACGGCCGTTGGTAAATCTTACCGTTTTCCAGGCGATCGAACGGCATGCCGAAATGTTCCAATTCGTACACCACTTCATTGGCGTGGCGGCACATGAATTCGATAGCATCCTGATCGCCGAGGTAATCCGAGCCTTTGACGGTGTCGTACATATGCCAGTGCCAGTTGTCTTCGGTCACGTTACCCAGCGCCGCAGCTATGCCGCCTTGCGCCGACACCGTGTGCGAGCGCGTGGGAAAAACTTTGGATAGCACGGCCACTTTCAGGCCCGCTTCGGATAATTGCAACGCCGCACGCATGCCGGCGCCCCCTGCGCCGACGATGACCACATCGAATTTTCTTTTGGTTATCGCCACATCAGCCCCATAAAATATCCGCCGTCCACACCAGATAAAACAGCAGCGCGGTAATCACCGCGATTTGCGCGATTAGTCGCAGCGCCACCGGATGCACGTAATCCATCAGAATATTGCGCATACCGACCCAAGCGTGCCAGAACAGGCAAATGAAAAACACCAGCGTCGCAATGCGCAACCAATGCTGCCCGAATAACGCTTTCCACGCGGCGTAATCCTGCGGCGCCGTAACGAACAAAACACACGCCATGACGATGAGATAAACCGTCATCAACACCGCCGTGATGCGCTGCGCCAGCCAATCTTTCAAACCGTAATGCGCGCCGGTCACCGCCAGCTTAGAAGGTCTTACCATAGCAACACTCCCGCCAAGACTGTCAATAGCAACCCGGCAGCTAATACCCATTTGCTGCTGGCGCGCGCTTGCGGCAGCATCACGCCGATGTGCAAATCCAGAAAAAGATGGCGGATACCGGCGCACAAATGGTGCAAAAAGAACCACAGCGCCAGCAATAATGCGGCTTTAACCAACGGATCGCGCAAACAATTTTGCAGCACTTCGAAATTCTGCGGCGATTGCAGCAGCAGGTGCAGACTGTAAAGTAGTAAGGGAATACCGGGGAAAAACAACAAGGCGCCGCTGATGCGGTGCAGGATCGACACCACTGCCGGTATCGGTTGCGTGATTTTTAAAAGATTCAGATGCTTGGGACGTTTACTGTGCAATTTCGCTTCCCTGCGGGAGATTCTAATATAGAAAATTTTGCCGCCAAAATCCGGCTGAACCGCTCATCGCAGCTAAGTTTAGTCGGTTATGCAGCACGATACAAGCAATAACCCATGAAAAACCCGGCTGCGTACAGCCGGGTTGACAATCCCGCGGATAATCCGTGATCTCATCAAGACCTGGTGCGATTATCCCAGCTGTAACCGCCTGCGCCATGCACGGCCAGCAGAATGAAACCGCCCGCAATGGCAATATTCTTCATGAACATGATCATTTGTGTCTGATCGGCAAGATTGTTGTGAAAGATCGCCGCGGCTGCCAGCGTAAACGCCGCCAGCACGATCGATACCAGCCGGGTTTGCCATCCGGCGATGATCGCCAGACCGCCGCCGATCTCCAGCGCGATCACCAGCGGCAACAGCATGCCCGGTACACCCATCGCTTCCATATAACCTTGCGTGCCTGCATAGCCGCTGATTTTAAAAATACCCGAGAGCAAGAACATTTGCGCCAGAAATAGCCGCGCTACGAATTGACTGATTTTTTCCATTTGAATCTCCTAAGAATGAATTAATGATTAGGTTAATTCCGTTTGATCCACGCCCGGTCGCGCACAAATTGATTGGACTGAAAATCCTTCAGCGCCTGATCGATTTGTTCGCGGGTATTCATCACGAACGGGCCATGCTGCACGATTGGTTCGTGCAGCGGTTTACCGCTGACCACGATAAAACGCGCCCCCTCTTTCCCTGCGGCAAAGTCGAAAGCGTCGCCGTCAGCACCAGCCGCAACCAAGGAATGGCGCGCGACGTCTTGGCCGTTGAACCGCCCGTTTCCTTCGAACACATAAACGAAGCTCGTGTGCTGCGCCGCCAGCCGGTGCTGAAAATGCCGCCCGGGCTGCAACTGCACATCGAAATACGTCACCTGCGTCAAATCATCCTGGATCGGCGCAACGGCATCGCCAAAACGGCCGATTAACACTTTCAACCGGTAGTCCGCGGTTTCCACCAGCGGAAAAGCTTCCGCGGGAAATTCCTGGTATTCCGGATGATCCATTTTGTTGGCCGCCGGCAGGTTGATCCACAGTTGAAATCCGCGCAGCAAACCATTTTCCTGTTTCGGCATTTCGGAATGAATGACACCGCTGGCCGCTTTCATCCATTGCGCCGAACCCGGCCCGAGATCACCGGTGTTGCCCATGCTGTCGCGGTGCTGCATATGGCCATCCAGCATATACGTGAAGGTGATGAATCCGCGATGCGGGTGCGGCGGGAAACCGGCAATGTAATCGTCCGGATTATCGCTGCCGATATGATCCAACATTAGGAAAGGATCGTAATTGCGCAGCGCCGGTGTGCCAATCGTGCGATGCACGATGACGCCGGCGCCTTCGGGCACCGCCGTTGCGGGAATGATTCGTTCAGCGTTCGCTAAGGTATCCATCGTCTTCTCCTTTTCAGTATTGCATCGATAAATTCTGCTTACCGGAAGCATTATCATCGTTGTTATAATCAGAATAAAGAGCATTTAATGAAAATAACTGTTCCGTTATTCGCAACAATGAGAGGAATCTATGGATCGATTTGAAAATATGAATGCGTTCGTACGCGTCGTAGAAGCGGGCAGCATCAGCGCGGCTGCGGATCGCATGGACGTGGCAAAATCCGTCGTCAGCAGGCGTTTGAAG
>JAFEEV010000060.1 GCA_018240935.1 Pseudomonadota bacterium | reverse complement strand
GTTGCACAGCAAGACATAGCCTCATGACGGCTGCGCTTGCTATTTTCTGGTTCCGGCGCGATTTGCGCCTGGACGACAATGCCGGGCTCTCGCACGCCTTGGCTTCCGGGTACCCGGTTTTACCCATTTTCATTTTCGATCCCGCCATATTGACCGGATTACCGCAAGACGATGCGCGCGTCACGTTCATTTTTGACACCTTGCACGCGTTGCGCGCACAGCTTGAACAAAAGCACGGCAGCGCGCTGGCGCTTTATCACGGCAAGCCGCTGGAAATTTTCGACCGCATTCTGCGCAGCTATCCGGTCGCCGCGGTCTACACCAATCGCGACTACGAACCGTACGCGCGCGAACGGGACGAGACGATCCGCCAGTGGCTGCAAGCGCGCGCGGTGGCTTTCAATACTTACAAGGATCACGTCTTGTTTGAACAAGACGAAGTCGTCAAGGAAAATGGCAGTCCGTACGGCGTATATACCCCGTACATGCGCAAATGGAAACAGGTCTATAGCCAGACAGCGTTGATCACTTACAGCACCGCCACCAAATTGGCCAGCCTGATCAAGCAAGCATCGCTGCCGGATGTGACATTGGCCGATATCGGTTTTACCCGCTCGGCCATTACCGTTCCGGCTTATAAGCTGGATAGCGATTTGCTGCAACACTATGCGCGCGACCGGGATTTTCCGGCGATCCCGGGAACTTCGCTGCTGGCGCCGCACCTGCGCTTCGGCACAGTCAGCATCCGGCACATCTTCCGGCAGGCGCTCGAGCACAGCGAAATTTTTTGCAATGAACTGATCTGGCGCGAGTTCTTCAGTCAGATTTTGTGGCACTTTCCACGCACACAACAGCGCAGTTTCAAGCCGCAATACGATCGCATCGTGTGGCGCAACGATGAGACGGAATTCAAGCGCTGGTGCGCAGGCGCCACCGGCTATCCCATTGTCGACGCCGGCATGCGCCAGCTCAACGCCACCGGCATGATGCACAACCGCGTGCGCATGATCACCGCAAGTTTTTTATGCAAACACCTGTTGATCGACTGGCGCTGGGGCGAAGCGTATTTCGCGCAAAAATTGCTGGACTACGACATGGCCAGCAATGTCGGCAACTGGCAGTGGGTGGCGGGCTGCGGCGTCGATGCCGCGCCTTATTTCAGAATTTTCAATCCGGCCGCGCAAACGGAAAAATTCGATAAACAGCTGATTTATATTCAAACCTGGGTAAGCGATTGGCACACCCTAACCTATCCCGCGCCGATCGTTGATCACACGGCCGCGCGCGAACGCTGTCTGCAAGCGTACCGGCAAGCCGTGGGTTAAGGCATTCCATGCTTGCGGTTTTGCGCCTGGATTATTTCTTTTAGTTACCGCCGGTACACCCTGTACCGCAAACTCCAGCGTTGTTGCATTAGCAATATCTGACGCATTTCAATTCCATACTTTTTTTTTTAATGTTATCCTTACTGCGAATAAGTAATTTTCTTATTCGTAGCGAAACCATATCTTGTTTTAGAGGGTTTCAGGTTGCACGATCGGATGATCTTCTAAAAGATCTTTTCCTGCAAAAAGCAATTCGATGCCGGATTAGATATGGGATATGGCCTGAAGCTGATGAAGTTTCAACGTGACGTTAAATTTGTTGATAAACAATTTTTGATTTTAATAACAAAGGAGATTTTCATGAAATACTCACTTTTAGCTATCGTCCTTATCGCGTTTACATCTACAGCTTTACTCGCCGGATGTGGTGAACCAAAACCTTATAATAAACCACCAAGCTTATACAAAGATCCTGAAACAGGCGAAAGGCTAGGCGCCGAAGCCGGTAAAAAATAATCGGTTAATTGACTAGATTATCGAACGGCCCCTGTCGATTATCAGGGGCCGTTTTTTTATTTAGGATTTTCCATCCCTTAACCCTAATCTCAATCTTCTCGCCGCAATCGCATCACCCCGGTTATCGTTGCAAATGTTTTTTTAATATAACTGTAACGCTATGCTGCGTCTCGCTCCTTTGGATCGTTTAAATGATCTTGGCTCATTGCAAGGCGGCCTTAATAATGGGCAAATAAAAACGCGGCGGCAGCAATATGGCGATAATCGCATCGTTGAAGCGCCGCAGACCGGCTGGCGGGATATTTTGCGCAACACGGCGAAAGATCCCATGCTCTGGTTCCTGCTCGGCACCAGCGCAGTATTTCTGATCGTTGGCGAATTTACCGAAGCCGCCATACTGCTGGTAGCGTTGTTCCCGTTTGTCGGCATGGATGCCTATCTGCACCGGCGCACGCAGGCATCCGTCACCGGCCTGAGCGACTGCCTGGCGGCGCAAGCTACCGTCCTGCGGGACGGCCGGCAACTGCGGATCGCCGCCACGGAGCTGGTTCCCGGCGATTTGGTTTTGCTAAGCCCGGGAGAATCGTGTCCCGCCGATGGATTGATTGAGTACAGCAATGATGTATTGTGCGACGAATCGCTGCTCACCGGAGAAGCCGATCCCGCGCGCAAATATGCAATCGCTGCCTTACCGCGGCGCGAATGCGATGCGCGCATCGCCAGTGAATCCTGGTTGTTTGCCGGTACACGCCTGCTCAAGGGCAATGCCCGGCTGCGAATAGTTTTCACCGGCGCGGAAACTCTCTATGGCGCTATCGTGCACTCGGCCATGCTGGGCGCTCATGCGCGCACTCCGCTGCAAAATGCGGTTGGATATCTCGTTACCATACTGCTTGGCGCAGCTACCGTTATATGCTTTGGTCTGGCATGGGTACGCTGGGAGCAAGGCCACGGATTGCTGGATGCCCTGCTAAGCGCGGTTACACTGGCTATCGCCGCACTCCCCGAAGAATTTCCCGTGGTGCTTACCTTCTTTCTCGGCGTCGGCGTCTACCGCTTGGCAAAACGGCGTGCATTGGTGCGGCGCGCGGTCGTGGTCGAAAATATCGGCCGCGTATCGTGTATTTGTTCCGACAAAACCGGCACGCTGACGGAAGGCCGTCTACGGTTAGCGCATCGCTATCCGGCCGAGGGCATGAGCGCAGAGCGCTTGCTGGAAATCGCCGCGGCGGCTTCGCGTCAAGAAACCAACGATCCGGTCGATTTGGCCATCCTCAATTCATTGGCAGCACCGTTGCAAGCGGCAACGGTTGAAAGCTTTCCATTTACCGAAGACCGCAAATGCGAAACCGCGATCGTCCGATCCATCGGCGCGCTTGTTGCCGCGCTCAAGGGCGCTCCGGAAATCGTACTGGCGCGCTGCACGCTGCCAGATGCGATATTGGCCGAGTGGCAAGAACGCATCGACCGGCTGGCGGACGGCGGGCACAAAGTGATCGCGTGCGCCTGGCAAACACTCGATGGCGCGGAATGGCGCGGCGGCGAGCCTGACCGCGATTTCGTTTTCGCCGGGGTGCTGGCGTTCGAAGATCCGGTGCGCGCGGGTGTAACGGAAGCCGTGCGTCAATGCCGCGATGCGCGTATCCGCATCATCATGATTACCGGCGAT
>JAFEEV010000005.1 GCA_018240935.1 Pseudomonadota bacterium | reverse complement strand
TTGTTTTATGTCGTGCGCCATGACTTGATATATGTTCTAGCCGTTCTGCACGATGCCCGCAATCCCAGTCATTGGCCGAAAGCGCGGTAACCCGGCAGGATGCGCCGACCGCAAGGAGGCGCATCAATCAACTGATGATTCTCACTTTTCACAGACTGTTAAATCAAATAATCGGCCTTGATCCGATATGCATAATTCCCTACACTCTTATGCATTACAGGAGAAAACATCATGAGAACTACGTTAGATTTACCTGAACAGTTGCTGAGCGAAGCAATGCGCGTGACGCAAGCTGAAACCAAAACAGCGGTGATCGTGTTGGCTTTGGAGGAATTAGTGCGGAGAGCAAAAATTGCGGAGCTGAAACAATTCAAAGGGAAGATCGAGCTGGATATCGATCTTGATAGCATTCGAGCACGCCGGTAATGTTGGTGCTGGTCGATACATCGGTTTGGATCGATTATTTCCGGTCCGGTAATCAATCAGCCGAATTGGATGTTCTCATTGACCTAAACGTTATCGTAACCAATGACTTGATTCTGGCCGAATTGATTCCTTTCTTGAAACTGAAGCGCCAAGTCAAAGTCATCCAACTATTGAACGAAATTAAAAGAATCCCGTTGAACATTGACTGGAGCGATATTATCGAATCGCAATGGTTGTGCTTAAAATCCGGATCAAACGGCATCGGTATTTCCGATCTCATCATTGCACACAATGCAAAAGAAAATGGCTGCGAAGTATTTTCACTCGACAAGCACTTCCTGATGCTGGGCCAAATCCTTGGCGTTAAACTCTATCAAATGCAGAATCTATAACCATAACTCTCTTTAGTTTTCAGTCATGAAGGATTTTCAATTAGCACCGCATTGACCTTTTATCCATACCCCGACAACTCATTCTCCACCAGCTTGACCCAATACGCCGCGCCAAGCGGCAGAATGTCATCGTTAAAATCGTAATGCGGGTTATGCAGCAAGCAGTCGCCTTGCGTATTGCCGTTGCCGATCCAGATGTAGCAGCCCGGTTTTTGTTGCAGCATGAAGGCGAAGTCCTCGGCGCCCATGCTGGGGGTGGGTGCGGTGTCGACATATTGTTCGCCGGCGACGGCTACAGCGGCGCGGACGGCGCTGGCGGTTTCGGCGGGGCTGTTGACGGTGACCGGATAACCGGGGTTTTCGGGGTTAAACAGGATGTCAGCCTGTAGTTGGAAACCTTGCGCGACACTGTCGGCCAGATGCCGGATGCCCTGCTCCAGTTGTTCACGCACGGCGTTTTTGAAGCTGCGGAAAGTGCCGCGAATGACGGCGGAATCCGGTAATGCGTTCCAGGTGTTGCCACCATGTATTTGCGTGACGCTGACCACTGCGGCATCGGCGGGATCGATCCGGCGGCTGACGATGGTTTGCAGTTGCGTAACCAAGTGCGCGGCAGCAACCAGCACATCGTTACCGAGATGCGGCATGGCCGCGTGGGTGGCTTGGCCTTTCAGGGTGATTTCAAAGCAATCGAACGACGCCATCATCGGCCCGGTTTTAACGGCGAAATGTCCCGCTGGCACGTCCGGAAAGTTATGCATGCCGAACACCCGTTGCGCCGGGAATTGTTCGAACAAGCCTTCGCCGATCATTTGCAACGCTCCGGCGCGGCATTCTTCCGCTGGCTGGAAAATGAAATACACCGTGCCGTCGAATCGGCCATGCTTGGCCAGATAACTCGCCGCGCCGAGCAGCATGGCGCAGTGCCCGTCGTGGCCGCAGGCGTGCATTTTGCCGCTGTGGCAGGAAGCGTGATCGAAGCGGTTTTGTTCCTGGATGTGCAGCGCATCCATATCGGCGCGCAGTGCGATGCTGTGAGCGCCGTTACCACGGCGCAGAACACCGACGATGCCGGTTTTCGCCAGTCCTTGATGCACTTCGATCCCGGCACTTTGCAGAAAACCGGCAATCAGCTTAGCCGTTGCGGTTTCTTCAAAGGCGGTTTCGGGGTGCTGGTGGATATGCCTGCGCCAACGTTGCATGTCGGCGTGCAGCGCGAGAATTTCCGGAGCGATGTTCATAATCGATCAATGAAGAATTGGTAACAATCCTTTGGCCGTAATACATAGACAGCCAAAGGACTTTGCAATAAGTTGCGCAAATCAGCGCCAGCTCAGCACTACATAGCGCGACACGTCGTCATCCCGCACCAATAGGAGCACCTTATTGTTGGCGCTGCTTTTCACCGCTTGATCGAACTCCGCAGCACTATTGACCGCTTTTCGGTTCACTTCCAGAATCACGCTGCCGCGGCTGATACCGGCCATCATCGCTACCGATCCGGGCGCCACTTCGGTGACAACTACACCTTTTCCAGCTTTGATGCCCAGTTGTTTCGCCAGATCGGCGGTGATCGTTTGCACCGCGAGGCCCAATTTCTCGCTGGCTTGCGATGGTTCTTGCGCGGCCAGCTTATTGTCGGTCAGTTTGTCGATTTTTACGCTAACGCTGCGTTGCTTGCCGTCGCGGATGATGTCGAATTCCACTTTACTGCCCGGCTGCTCCATCGCGACTTGGTTGCGGAAATCGCCCACTTCGCTCACCGGCCGCCCCTGAAAGTTGACGATGACATCCCCGGCTTTGAGTCCGGCTTTGTCGGCGGGCGAGTTTTTCGTTACCTGAGCAATCAGTATGCCTTTCTCATTCTTCAATTCGAACGATTTGGCCAAGTCGGCGGTCAGCGGCTGAATCATGATGCCAAGATAACCGCGCACCACTTCGCCTTTTTCGATCAGTTGATTGGCAATGCGCTGCACCAGATTGATCGGAATGGCGAAGCCGATGCCCATGTAACCGCCGCTGCGACTGAAAATGGCGGTATTCATGCCGATCACTTCACCGTCCAGATTCACCAGCGGTCCGCCGGAATTGCCGGGATTGATTGCGGCGTCGGTTTGAATGAAGTCTTCGTAATCGTTAATACCGAGCGACGTTCTGCCTTTCGCGCTGACTACTCCGACCGTCAGGGTGTGGCTCAATCCGAAGGGATTGCCGATGGCGACCACCCATTCGCCGACTTCCAGCTGGGAATAATCGCCGATTTGCACTGCGGGCAAACCGCTCGCTTCGATTTCGATCACGGCGATGTCCGACTTGGGATCGGTTCCTTTGATTTTGGCTTCAAACTCACGGCCGTCGAGAAACTTGACGCTGATTTTATCGTTCCCCTCGACCACATGATTATTGGTCAGAATATAGGTTTTTTTATTGTTGGCCGTAAAAACGAAACCGGAACCTTGTCCGACAACCGAGCGTTGCTTGTCTTGCTTTTTTTTCCCTGGAAGGTTATGGCGGGGAGAATCGGGCAGGCGATCGCCAAAGAAGCGCCGGAAGAATTCATCGCCGAACGGAAAGCTATCGCCATCCCCATTGCCAAACGGAAAACCAAATGGCTGCATCTGCATCGCTTCGGTTTCCCGTTCAACTTGGATCAGTACCACCGACGGCGAAACCTTGCGCGCCACTGCGGCAAACGCCTTGCTGGTCTGGCGCAGGCTTTCCACCCCATTGCCCTGTTGCGCGAATAAATCAGCCGGCATCAGCAGCACCAGCGCCAACAATACAAAAAAATTACGATATGCAAACATGGTTCGCTCCTCCGTTCGACAAAAAACAATCACGGTATTTGATAGATTAGGCGGCCTATAGTTTAGGGTTCCTAACGCAAATTACAAGTAACCCTCGTGCAATAGCCAAATCTGATAGTATTTTTTTATTTCAGGATGAACACACATGATCATTGTCATCTCTCCGGCAAAAACACTGGATTTCGAAACACCTCCGATTACCCGGGAACACACGCAACCCGGCTTTCTCGACGACTCCGCAGCGCTGATCGAAACACTCAGAAAGCTGGAGCCCGATCAAATCGGCGCATTGATGTCGATCAGCCCCAAACTGGCCGTGTTGAACTCCAATCGCTATTTTTCCTGGCGGCGGCCGTTCACCCTGGATAACGCCAAGCAGGCGATATTTGCTTTCAAAGGCGATGTTTACACCGGTTTGGACGCGGAAACCATGACTGAAACAGAGCTTGCTTTTGCACAGCGACATTTGCGCATGTTGTCCGGCTTGTACGGTGTGTTGCGCCCGTTAGATCTGATGCAGCCGTACCGGCTGGAAATGGGTACGCAACTCCAGAATCCGCGCGGCAATAACCTGTACGAATTCTGGGGAGACAAGATCACGCTTGCACTCAATCAGGATCTGGCAGATCAACACGACACCACTTTGATCAACCTCGCTTCCAATGAATATTTCCAGTCCGTCCACCCGGGCAAGCTCAATGCACGGATCATCACTCCGGTTTTCAAGGATCAGAAAAATGGCGTTTACAAAATTATCAGCTTCTTCGCCAAGAAAGCGCGCGGCATGATGAGCCGCTACATTATCCGCAACAAACTCACGGCGCCTGACGCCATTAAAAATTTTGATGTCGCGGGTTATCGGTTCAGTAAAGCGGATAGTACTCAGGATGAATGGATTTTTACCCGCACGGAATCCAAGTCCGCGTAACCGGCAGCGATGATTCTTTAACTTTCTGGAAAACTCAATCGATGCTTACAATTAAACCCGCAGAACTGGCAAAGCACTATGTCACCTTATCCAACAATCACGATCTCACGCTGATCAAAGCTTTATTCGCGGTTGACGCTACCTATTACTCCGCTTATTTTGGCGAATATAAAGGCAGTGACGCCATTCTCGCGATGATGATCAGCTTCTTCGACCGCTTTCCCGACGCGCATTGGGATGTGGCGGAATATCGCGACATTGGCCATGAAGGTGCAGAGTTTACCTTCATCATGACCGGCACCGATGCCTCTTCCAGCGAGCGTGTCAAACGGCGCGGATTGGAACGCATTTACTTTACAGCGCAGGGATTGATCAAACAGATTGCCGTCTACAAACCGGATGATTTCCCCGGCGCGGACTGACTACTTATCACCGAAAGCATTGTTTAAATTCGCGGATAACGCTATCCTGATAGGTCATATCAATTTTGG
>JAFEEV010000059.1 GCA_018240935.1 Pseudomonadota bacterium | reverse complement strand
TGGACAAGGTGCTGAGCATTTGCTGCTGCGGTTTGACGGTGAAGTCTTCGCGCCCGTGCCGCGCGATCAGGATACGGTTGATGTCGTCGACCACGGCTTGCACCGGCGCATCCGGATGATAAGAAAAATTGATCTCCATGACACCCTGGCGGTTGAAAACTTCCAAAGCCCGAGCCGTGGGTACAAAAACCGTATCGTCAAAATCAAAACCGAGCACATTGCCCTTCGGCGCCATCACGCCGATGACGCGAAAGCGCGTCGCGCCGACTTGCAGCAATGCGCCAAGCGGATTGGCGTCGCCGAACAGTTCGTTGCGCACTTTGGCGCCGAGCACGGCGTACGCACGCGGGTTGCGCGGATCGTCATCGGGCAGAAACTGTCCGGTTTCGACTTGCATATTGAACGCCCGGGCAAAATCGGGACCCTGCCCGTACGCCGTGACACGGCGGCTGCGGCCTTGTGCGCGGATTTCCGCATTGCCGATCACGCTGGCATTGGTGTAGCGCGCGTAGCGGCTTTGTTTCAGCGCGATGGCATCTTCAATGGTCAACAGCCGCGCGCTGCCGATAGCACCGAGCGAGCCACCGTGCGTATTGATCTTGCCCGGCGTAATGGTCACGATATTGGTGCCGAATTGGGTGAATTCCGCCAGCACGAAACGCTGAATGCCGTCGCCGATCGCGGTCAACAACACCACAGCGGCGATACCGACGGCGATGCCGGAAGCCGATAAAAAGGTGCGCAAACGGTGCGCTGTTAGCGAACGGAAAGCGAATTGGAAAGTATCGATAGTGTTCATCAGCAACTTACCGTTTGCTCAGCGCTTTCACCGCATCAAGCCGCGCCGCTTGATTCGCGGGCCAAAGACAAGCGGCGATGCCGGTCACCAGCGCAACTGCGACACCGGCAATCGAAGCCCAAACCGGCGCCCACGCGGGGAGCTGCGGATAAGCCAGGCGCAGCATCAGACTGCCCAATTGACCCAGCAGCGATCCGAAAACCGCACCGGCCAGGGACAACCACACCGCCTCGGCGAAAAATAACCGGCGAATGTCGCCGGAAGTCGCGCCGATGGCTTTCAGCAGACCGATTTCCGCAGTGCGCTGGCTGACCGCCACCAGCATCACATTCATCACCAGAATACCGGCGACGATCAGACTGACCGCGGCAATCCCGGCAACCGCCAGCGTCATGGTGTGCAGTATCCGGTCGAAGGTGGCCAGAATGGCATCCTGCGTGATCACGGTAACGTCTTCCTCGCCGTCGTGGCTCTGTTTCAGCGCCGCCAGAATCGCCTGTTTGGCCGGTTCGATATCGTTATGGCTTTTCGCTTCGATCAAAATGCGAAACAACGACGTGGTATTGAACATGGCTTGCGCATAATCGATCGGGATGATGACGATTTCATCGGTATTGAACCCCATCGATTCACCTTGCGAAGCCAGCACACCGGAAACGATAAAGCGGCTGTCGCCCAGGCGCACGCGCTGGCCGATGGCTTGGCTGCGCGGAAAGAATTCACGGGCGATTTTCGCGCCGAGCACGATTTGCGCGTTGCGTTCGGTGCCGTGCGCCAGAAAGCCGCCCTGCGCCAACTGCATATGCCGCACCGGGATCAAGTCGGCATTGCTGCCCAGCACGGTGACTTCGCGCAGGCGGTTGGCGGCGGAAAGCTCCGCGGCACCGACATTGAGCGGCGCGTAACGCCGCACTTGCGGCAACCGGCCGAGCAGTTGCGCATCTTTCAACGTCAAATCGCGCGGCGTCTGACCCAGCACCGCACCGAGAAACGATCCTGACGTTTCCGCACGCCCCGGCAATACGACCAGCAAATTGGTACCAATGGAAGAAAACTGATTGATGACATAATTCCGCGCACCGTCGCCAAGCGCCGTCAAAACCACGACCGAAGCCACACCCAAGGCCATCGCCAGCACGATCAACAAAGAGCGGATGCGATAACTCAGCACCGTTTTAAACGAAGTCTGTAAGGTATCAGCGAGTGTCATCGGATTGATCCGTCAGTATCTTGCCATCGCGCATGGCGATCTGGCGGTGTGCACGCGCACCCAATTCGCGGTCGTGCGTGACAATGATCAAAGTGGTTCCGCTGTGATGCAGATTTTCCAGCAGCGCCATGACTTCGGCGCCGATCTGATGATCCAGATTGCCGGTCGGCTCGTCCGCCAGAATGACACTGGGGCGCATGATGGTCGCGCGCGCAATCGCCACGCGCTGGCGTTGTCCGCCGGAAAGTTCGGCGGGCCGGTGCTGCGCGCGCTGTTTCAGTTCGAATGCCTGCAACGCTTCGCCGACACGGACTTGGCGCTGCTCGTGCGGCACACCGCTAAGAATGAGCGGTAATTCGATATTTTCCGCCGCCGTCAGCCGCGGTACCAGATGAAAGGACTGAAAAACAAAACCGATTTTTTCCCGGCGGATGTGCGCTTGCTCGTTTTCCGACAAATCGGTGACCAGCCGCCCGTCCAGTTCATAGCGCCCGCTGTCGGGCCGGTCCAGCAAGCCGATGATGTTCAGCAGCGTGGATTTCCCGGAACCGGAAGGCCCCATGATCGAAACATACTCACCCGAAGCGATGGCCAGATTAATACCGTTCAATGCATGAACCGTCTGATCACCCATTTGAAATGTGCGCGTAATCGCGTTCAAGCGGATCATCGGTTTTTTGGCTGCACGGCGGCGCCGGCTTTAATCCCGTCCTTGTCGAACGCGATCAGCACTTGATCGCCGGCTTTCAGGCCGCTGCGGACTTCGGTAAAACTCCAATTGCTCAGACCGGTTTCTACCGGCTGCTCCACCAAGCGGTTGTGGCTATCCACCACCCAGACTTTATTATTTTGCCGGATGGCTTGCGTCGGAACGCGCAGCACGTCATCCTTGCGCTGCAAAATCACTTCCACGTCGGCGCTATAACCGACCAGCAACACCTCCGCCGGAGTTTGCAGAAAATCCACCTCAATATCGACGGTGC
>JAFEEV010000058.1 GCA_018240935.1 Pseudomonadota bacterium | reverse complement strand
TAATCCCGGTCTATCCCTGGAGCATCGTAGCGCCGATCCAGCAGCATTTTATCGAGCTGGACGACCGTTACGATGTGATCGAGCCGCAGATTACCGGAATCGGCGAGCTCGAAATTGGCAGCACTTTTATAATTTCTGACGAAAAATGGCGCGAAAAGATAGAAAAACACTAGAGGCCAAGTTCAAGAACGGCAAGATGCCGACTGAAGTTGCGTTTGCCGATCTGATCGATTCGACGCTGAATCTGATCGACGACGGATTTGAAAAAACGGTCGAAGACGGACTGAAAATATTTCAGCTGGGTGACGGCAAATTGATGAGTTTTTATCAGAATATGTCGACGCTCAGCTCCCTATGGTCGGCCGGTATCGATAAGGCGACGGGGAATTTGAGTTTCGGCGATCAACAGAATCCGCATGTTCTGACATTGCGCAGCGCTCCCAGTACTGAACCCGGCGGTGCGGCCAAGGCGGGCGTCGGCATCAATACCGGCAATCCCCGCTTCGAGCTGGATGTCGCCGGCACGATCGCTTCCTTCGGCAGAATCGGGCGCCGCGGAGAGCTGCCGGTGCCCGCCGACGGCAATTGGCACAATATTACCGAAACGCTGACGGGTTGCCAGGCCTTCGAAGTGGTGGCCGGTGTCGGCGGGAAGGACGGCGACGGCAAGTATGCCTTGCTGCACGCCTTGGCGCTCAACGCTTATAACGATAAGAGCCACATCACCTATCATCAGGCGCACTTCGGCGCCAAGTGCAACCGCCTGGAACTGCGCTGGGAACGCGGCGCGAATGCCGAGAATTTCGAATACACGCTGCAACTCCGGGTGGGATCGTCTTACGGCGACAAAATTTGGGTCAGTTATTACCTGACCCGGTTATGGCAGGATCCGGCCATGTACGGCAGTGAAAGCGGGGCGGAATCCGGTTATCCGAAAGTTTTGCGCAAGCGGCAGGAGGAAAAATAACATGTCCGCGCGTGTTCTGACCCTACGGTTGAATGTGCAAGAAGGCGGCCTGCTGCTGGAAGCGCTGGCCGAGCTGCCGTTTAAAACCGTTTTCGAGCTGATCGGCAAATTGAACCAGCAAGCTAACGAATTGTTCGCCCCCGGTTGCGCGCAGCATGAACGGCAACGGTTCGTTCTGACCGAAGCCGAGCTTGCGCTGACCATCAAGGCGCTGGGTAATATGCCTTATCATCGCGTGCACGAGCTGCTGGCCGATTTGCATCAGCAGATTCAGGCGCAGCCGGATGATCGGCATTCGTCCCCGGCTGCGAAAGCGTATGCCGGTATCTGAGCAAATTCCGCGAGTCAGAACCGATCCCGACGGATTGGATTTTGAGACATTAAGAAAAGAAGGCATCGGCAGAATTCAGGATTTGTGCGGCGCGGTATGGACCGACTATAACCTGCACGATCCCGGCGTGACCATTCTGGAACAGCTGTGCTACGGATTGACCGATCTTTCCTACCGTTCCGGGTTTGCCGTTCAGGATTATCTGACCGATGAGAAAAACAACATAGATTTTCAGCGCCAAGCGCTTTTCCCGCCGGAAGAAATTTTTCCCAGTTCGGCCGTTACCGGCATCGATTACCAGAAAATTCTCTACGACGCGATTCCCGAGATAGATTATGCCTGGCTGGAACCGGGCGCTGCGGCCGGTCTTTATACCGTGTTTGTCAAGCTTGATGACGAATTGATGCAGCATCATGCCCGCGCGCAAAAACAAAACGGCGCTCTGAGCGAACAATCGGGCAAACTGGAACAGATCCATACGGTTTCCGAGCGTATTCGCGCAAGCCTCGACCGGCTCGGCGCTGAGCTGGATGAACAGTACGAGAACCTGAACAGCGGGCGCAGCATTAGCGCGGCAGCGGATTCGTCAACGCAAGCGGCCGGGCAGCCGGTTGATCAAATCGGCGGCATCCTGCGTCAACTGGACGCGATTCTGGCCAGCCTGGATAGTATCTGGCGTCAGATCGGCAATCTCTGGTCAGTCATCATGGATTCGCCGTCCAGTTCCGGTTTGAGCGCAAGATTGAATGACGTGTTGCGCAAACTGGCGGTTGCGCTCGATGACGCGCTGGAAAATGTTCTGCCCGTATTCGAGTCCGCGGCGGACAGCGAAACCGCGCGTGACAGTGCGCTGCCGGATAAACTGGTTACGCCGTTATCCGCGTTTGAAAGCGCATTACGCGAATTGGACGCGGAATTACAGGAAACCGCAAACGGTTTGGTTTCCAAAATCGGCGCACCGGATCAGGCCGGTGGACAATGGGACGAATCCGCCGTGATACAGAAGGTGCGGTCGGTTTTTGCGGCGCATCGCAATCTTTGCGAGGATATCGATCAGGTCGAGATCATTCGTACAGTGCCCTATTTTCTGGCGGGCGAAGTTGAAATCCAGCCCGCCCATAACAGAGCCAAGATTTACGCCGAGATTTTTCTCAAATGCGCGCATTCCATTTCTTCCGGTATTCAGGTCGACCGCTATGAATCCATTCTGAGTCAAACCGGCAATTACGAGCGGATTTTTACCGGCCCGCTAACGCAACACGGGTTTATCAGCGACCAGTGTTTTACCGAAGGGGACGAAGTGATCAGCGTGGTTGACTTGATTACCATGGTCAGCCGGATTGACGGTGTCATCAAAGTGCGCGACCTGTATCTGATCGATCGGGACAACAAGAAACACACCAGTATTTCCTACGATTCGTCGCGGCATGCTTTCCCCGGTTTGAGTTTTCCGCGCTCCGCAAAACCGCAACAGATTCTCCGCCTGGTTCTTCCGCACGATGTCAGCCGTAAGGATCATGACGGGCAGACGCCGGGCTTTAGGTTTTATGAAAACCGGCAAGATGAAGCGTTGCTGGAGGAAACCCAACTGGAACTCAGGAAGCTGGTTTTTGAATATCACGCTTTCCGGAACAACCGTCCGTCATTTGCGCATTTGATTCCGCCGCCCAAGGGGGAGCGGCGCGTTGCGGCGGAGTATTATTCGATTCAGAACCACTTTCCGGCGGCATACGGGATTAACCGCTACGGCATTCCGCACTCCAAGCCGCCCGAGGTTAAAGCCAAGGCGAAGCAGCTCAAGGCATACCTGTTTCCCTTCGAACAACTGATGGCGGATTATTTGCAGCATGTGCAGGAAATGCCGCGCTTGTTTTCGCTGGATGCCGGGTTAAAGCAATCCTATTTCTCTCAATCGCTCGATAACGGCAATATTCCCGGCATCGAGCCGCTGTACGTGAAAGACGCTCACGACAGCCAAGCCGTGCTGGCCGGCATCCTGCGGCATTACGATAACTTCGGCGACCGTCGAAGCCGGGCATTGGATACCTTGCTGGCCATGTACGGCGAGCAATATCCGCAAGCGGCGTTGCAGCAATTCGATTGCTACCGGCGTCCCAGCCGCAACCGCTGGATGATCGAGAACAAAATCAATTTTTTGAAATGCATCAAAGATATTACGCGCGACCGGGGGAAAGGGTTCAATTACCTGAAACCGGCGTTGTGCGCGCAGCATGAAGATAACGAGGAAAATTTGGCCGGTGCGCATAAACGCATCAGTATTTTGCTGGGATTGACGCAATTCGACCGGATTTCACTGATCACCGATGTGCTCACGCAAAAGAACAGCCGCCTGATTCCCGATCGTATTGTGGCGAACAGTATGCGGTTCTTGCCGGAGGAAATGGAAGCGCGCGCGATTCCGCTGGCAATCGATGAAGAGCAGTTTGCCGAAATTGCCGTTCCGGCCAAGCTTCCGCCCTTTTGTTATAGCGTATTCAAAGAAGGCGTCGAATTAAAGAATTATCGCTTGGTAAGCTCCGGCAAGGAAACGGTGGTGTGTTTGAAATCCGCGTCAAGCGCCCGTTTGTGGCCGTTGAGCCGCAAGCGTGACCGGGCTGCGGCGGCGCGTTACGCGCACGAGTTTTGCAGCGCGCTGACGCAGCTTAATGTGGCGTGCGAGCGTTTTCATCTCGTCGAACATGTGCTGCTGCGGCCCAGAGGCAAGGATTCGTTTGCGGCGATTCCCGAGGGAGAGGCATTTTTCGATTTTCGTGTCAGTGTGATTTTTCCGTCCTGGACAGCACGATTTTCCAATACCGCATTCAGAAAATTCGCTGAGGAAACGGTGCTGAAAAATCTTCCGGCTCATATCGTAGCCGAGTTCTACTGGCTCGACTTTGTATACCTGCAGGATTTCGAGCAACGCTATAAGCGCTGGTTGTTCTGTTTGCAACAGGCGCACCAAGCGCATCGCCAAAACGGTTTCGAGCGCTTAAACAGCGCATCGGAAAAATTAGTGTCTTTCTTGTTGCGCAACAGAAGCGGAGCGGAATGTGAACGCTGGCTTTAATACCGTATCGATAGCGCATCGTATCGATGAATTCGTTTTCGATTGCTCATTCGATTCGCTGGCGCAAGCCAATGCGTTTGAGCCGGAGATGAGCGCCTTGCTGACGGAAAAACTGTTGCCTGTCATTGATTCGGTCCTGGATGAATTCGACCAAACAGGCGCCGTATGGCGGTTGGATCACGTGGAAATCGATCTCGGCGACATTGCCAGCAGCGATTTTTATACCGAATTGGTGCGGCGTGTGCAGGAAAAGCTGCGCGAACGATTGCGGCGGTTGCAAGAACATCATCAACCGCCGGATTCCGTGACGGCCGGAATGCCGCCCGCCCGGCGATTGAACAAAATGCAAACGGATCTGGAGATTTTGCAGGATTTCTTGCTGACGGGCCGCATGCCCTGGCATATCGATGCGGCTGACCGGTACGCGCACGAGAACGTGCTGCGGCAGATCGTGCAGCAGCACGATGCCCGGGAAGCCTGGATTACGTTGCTCAAGCGTCTGACCGCGGCGCAACGGACGGCAGCGATCGGCCGTCTGGTTGCGCAGTTTTCGCATCGTTCTCTGGAAAATGTTTTGACCGGGATCGCACCGGCCGATGCGCGTCCGCTGTTGGATTTCTTGTCGATATATCAGCATGCGCTGTCTGAGGTGGACTCCAGTCCGGCGGTACAATCGGAACGGATTCGTCCGGTATGGGAACAGCTCTTCAGGATGCTGCTGGAATCGAATCCGTTACCCGGTAATTGGACGATTTTGCTGGATCGGCTGATCAAAACGATAGTGCCGCAGCATGCGCAAGCATCATCGCCGGTGCTGCACCGCATCAGACAAGCGGCCACGCAATTCCATCAGGAAGGAAAAATCAGCGGCGCGTTTCATGCTGCACTGCAAACGGTGAGCAGCCTGTATTTACAACATCCGCGGCATGGACCGGCGGAGCAACCGGCTTTGCTGAAACACCGGAACGGCAATCACGCCGCGGCGCGGAGCGGAGCAAAAGCAACAAGCAGCGACGAAGAAATACTGCGGGAAACGTCACCGGAACAGTACGCCGGAGAAGTGCACGAAGAGTTATATGCGCGAATAGCGGAAGCATTGCGGAAGGCCGGATTGATCGATGCGGACTTTGCTGCCAGGTTGATGGAATTGCCGCCGCTCGAGCGGCGGCAGCGGCTGCGGCGCGTGCTGCAATTACCGGCGGTCAAACCCCGCCTGCCGCAACTGCCGCAAGCGGCCCTGCTGGACATCGGCTATTGGCTATCGCCGCCAGCGGCG
>JAFEEV010000057.1 GCA_018240935.1 Pseudomonadota bacterium | reverse complement strand
GCTCAGCGCATCGTGTTCCAGATAAATGCGATTCAAATCGGTGATTTCCAGTTCGTTGCGCGCCGACGGCCTCAGGCTTTTGGCGTAATCCACTACATGTGCATCGTAAAAATACAAACCCGTCACGGCGTAATGCGATTTCGGCTGCTCAGGTTTCTCTTCCAGATTCACGACCTTGCCATCGGCAGCGAATTCAACCACGCCGTAGCGTTCCGGATCGTGCACGTGATAGGCGAAAACGCTGGCGCCTTGCGTACGCTGCATGGCGCTCAGCAGCAAATGATGAAAATCATGTCCGTAAAAAATATTGTCGCCCAGAACCAATGCCGAATTCTCGTTGCCGATGAACGATTCGCCGATCAGAAAAGCCTGCGCCAAACCGTCCGGCGACGGTTGCTCGGCATACGAAATATTCAAGCCCCACTGGCTTCCATCGCGCAGTAATTCCTGAAAATTGCCCGCGTCGCGCGGCGTCGAAATCACCAGAATGTCCCGGATCCCGGCCAGCATCAGCGTACTGAGCGGGTAGTAGATCATCGGTTTGTCGAATACCGGCAGCAACTGTTTCGATACCGTCTGAGTCACCGGATAAAGCCGCGTTCCGGAACCGCCGGCCAGCACAATGCCTTTTCTTTGCGGCAATACGGATTGCCTAGGGGAAGTTTTGCAATGGGGCATAAATCAATTACGAAGAAGATAATCCCATCAATGAATTGCTCTCATCAAGATCAGCGCATTAAACGAATGGCGATTGTACACCATCCGCCGCGCGTTCCCGATAATTGCGCGATGACCGGACGATTCCCGCCGGAAAGCGCCGCCGACCGGATCATGCCTCAAGTGATTCCGCAGCCGGTTCATGTAAAATGACGCATCATGATCAATTTGCGACACTATCAGCACTTAACCGGAAAACTGGCACCGGGCTGGGGACTACGCTTGCAAGCGTTGTGCGCCATGCTGGTTACGGCAGGCACGCTGGCGTTGCTGCCGATACTCGTCAAAGACATGCTGGACGGTGCATTTATCCTGCGAGATCCGTCACTGATACAAACGGCGTCACTGCTGCTGATCGGCCTCTTTATCGTGCGCGGCATCGCGAGCTATGTCAGTCTCCGCGCCATCGGCAAAGCCAGCGGTCAGTTGGGCATCGATTTGCGCATGGATTTCTTCAATAAGCTGCTGACGCTGCCCGTCAATGATTACGCGCGCTACACGCCTCAGCAGACCGGCGCGCTGATAACCCATATCAACACGATCGCGCACAGCACAACCGGCAGGTTTGCACTGTTAACGCAAGATGCCCTGACGATCATCGCGCTCATGACGTGCACGCTGCATCTCAATCAAGAATTCGCCATTCTGCTTTTGCTGATTACGCCGCTGATGGTCCTCATTCATCGGGCCACACCCGGCCGTTTCAATAAACCCGGCGCCAAGAGCTTGCAAGCGGCTGATGATTTGATTGAACATTTGTCGCAATCCGTGGCGCATTTCAGAAAAATCCGGTTGGATGGCGGGCAATGCCATGAAAGCCAGCGTCTGGGTAAAATTTCCGCAAGGATTGCGCAAGCGGACGCGCAACAAGCACACACCAAGGCTGTGATGACTCCCTTCGATCAAGTGATCAGCGCCTTGATCATCATCGCCGTAGCCTACACCATGGCGCTGCATGCGATTAGCGGCACGCTCAGCCTGCCGGACACCGCTGCCTTGATCACCATCGCGCTGCTGCTGATCCGCCCGGTACGGCGCATCGCCAATCTGCCCAAGCAACTCGAGCAGGATCAAGCGGCGCTGGAAGCCATCTTCACCTTTCTCGATCAACCCTCCGAACAGGAAAGCGGCGTCCTTGGCATCGCGCGTGGTAACGGCAAGCTGGCATTTGAACACGTGTGCTGCGACAGTGACACGCACACCCAATCCGTTCTCCGCCACCTGCATTTCACCTTGCATCCCGGCGAGGCCGTTGTCTTTACCGGTTATACCGCGGCGGAAAAAAACCTGCTGATCGATCTCATTCTGCGCTTACGGCGACCCACTGGCGGCAGGATTTTGTTCGACGATCATCCGCTGCCGGATATCCGCTTAAGTCACTTGCACGCCAATATTGCGATGGTGCCTTCGGATTCGTTTTTGCTGGACGATAAAATTGCCGGCAATATTGCCTATGGCGCGCTGCGTTGCAGCAACGAAGCCAAAATCACCGCGGCAGTGCAAATGGCGCACGCAGCCGGATTTATCCGGCACATGCCGGAAGGCCTGCAGACCACCATCGCCGGCCCGGATGGCGCGGCAATCACGCCGAGACAACTGCAACAGATCGCCATTGCGCGCGCGTTCTTGAAAAACTCACCGCTGCTAATTTTGGATGAACCTTTCGCCCGGCAAGAACCGGCTGCCGGAAATCTGCTCGCTACATTTGAAACCCTGATGCAGAATCGCACCACGCTGATTTTCAATCCATCGATTCCACCGTTGCAAAGAATCGATCGAGTTTTCGTGCTGGAAAATGGTTGTATTACGGAAACCAAGTTTTCTGAGGGAAACGTTGATTAATTGACGGTACCAGCGAATCGATTCGTTGCACGGCATTCACTTCCTCGCCTGTCTGGTTGATATTTCCCGGGCGCCTGCCGCTTCATCTCGTTGTACGGATTAATGCGCGCTTCCTTAGCGAAACGCTCATTTACCATTCGCAGTTTTCAGCATTTCTTTACTATGGTATTCTGGCACCCAATTTACCAATTCATCCCGCACTTCCTGGTCGCTCAGTACCGAAATTTTGTCCAGCCACGCGGTCAAGTCCGATAGCCACTGTTCGTCGACTTGCCGGGCTTGCGCGATGCGCAATTTTTGGTGCGGTGTCGGCAGCGTGTTTTCGCTGGCGGATAGCAACTCTTCATGCAGTTTTTCTCCCGGCCGCAATCCGCTGAAT
>JAFEEV010000056.1 GCA_018240935.1 Pseudomonadota bacterium | reverse complement strand
TGAAAACTGGCAGCGCTGGGCGATGTACGACCTCACGGTCAAAAGCAGCGAGGATGTGCGCGCCGACACCTCGCTGCTGCTGTTGCCGGCCGTGCCTAAGATTCAGGAAGGAAAGCCGTTGGAAGAACTGTGGTTCGTGCGCGATGAAGTGGCCAATATGGTGTGGGGAATCGAAAAGAATATCCCTTTGGCGACCGGCCGCAGCAAACCGGGTAACGAAGCGGGACGTGAGCTGTTCAGCCGTCTGGAAAGCATTCTGGATGGCGAAATCGAAGGCGGTCTGGTAGTGCCGGAAATTCCGGAAGCAAGCGCCGCCATTCGCTATCAGCTGATGCAAGGCGTGCCGGAGAATTGGATTCCGATGATTCCGGTACATCTGGACAATAATAACCGCGAGATCCAATTGCAGCGCGCGTCGATGCCGCGCATCATCCTCGGCGATCCCAATCCGCCGGAGAAAGTCAAACCGCGCACAGTACTATTGCGTCAAGGTCTCGACCAGCAACCGCCGCAGCCTTATTTTCTGCACGAAGAGGAAGTGCCTCGCGCCGGCATACAAGTCACGCAAGCGTATCAGCGCACGCGCTGGAACAATGGCCAGGTCTTTTGCTGGCTCGGTGTGAAAAAACAAACCGGCCGTGGCGAAGGCAGCAGCGGCTTGGCTTTTGATCGCGTTAAACCTGCCAATCAGCGTTTGCGTCCCGCGTTGCGGCCGCCGTCAAAATAACCCACTGAAACTGCCAGTTTTGCCGCCCTTCCAGAGAATCGGTATTCGTTCGGGCGGTAAGGCAAAATCCGCACACAGCGCTTCAAGCAAATTTCAGGCTAAAAAAATTATTTTTAGCAGTATATAATTTTTGCTTTCATCTTTTATCCGACCAAAATGCAGGAACCTAAACCCCCGGTTATTGAACCGTACACCTTTGTTTTCAAATGGAAGCGCTTCCTCGTACATTGTGCAATCATGGGTTTTTGTATATTCCTGGGTCTGATGACCTGGTATTTCGGCAAACCGCCCAGCATCCGCTTTTATGAAACCAAGTCGGAAGAACCGCTTGCCGCTCCGCTCGCATCCGGTATTGATATGGCGCTGGATATGCGCAGCTCCGTTGCCGTCAAGGAAAGCGAGCCGCTGCAAGTAGAGTTGTTTAAAGGCAATGTTTACTTTGATATCCAGAAACATGCCACCCAGCAACTGGAAATAAAAGTCGGCAACACCATCATTAAGGATTTCGGCTCGCGTTTTAGCATTGAATTGCATAAAGACGGCACCAGCCATATCGCAGTAGCCGATGGACATGTCAAGCTTCACGTTGCAACCGGGGTTTATCAGATCAGCGCACTGGAACAAGCGGATTTTGACGACATTAAAGTTAGCAAACATCGCCTGGTAACCGAGCGGGAAATTGCACCTTGGCGCCCCGGCCCGTAGGATTGCGCATAATACCGCGCTAGGAACCAGTCAAACTTAGCAGGTGAATCAGTTACCTGCGATTGACCATCTTATGATCGTACCACGAGGCATCCCATTCCTTGCCGGACTAGATTCTGACAGGCCGTGCGTGCTTGGTTTTCTTGCAAACCTACCAGACGCGCCCGGTACAATTTGCGATTGCTGATTTCCACCTCTGTGATCACCACTTCACCCGGTACCCAGCGCGCAGCAACCTGAGCCTGTGCATGCGCACGGTTCGATTCTTGGTAAGAGCCGATCTGCACCGCCCAGCTGTCGTTCGGCGGCATGGCCGCATTGTGCGGTTGAGATTGCGAACCGGCAGACGGCTTGCCAGCCGATTGTTGTACTACAGATTCAGCTGCTTTCTCTGGTGCGGGAGCTGATTTGACACGCGGAGCTGCTTGAGCTCCGGCCTTCTCTTTTCGCTCACCGGGCGATCCTGTTGATATGGCCCGGTTATTGACGGTATTACTGGCTAGGGTAGTCACACCCTGATTAAAACTCCGGTCGAGCAACTGCGCCATTTGCTGATCGCGTGCGGCAGCGGTATTTCCACCCATTACGACGGCCACCACACGGCGATTACCGCGTTTTGCCGAAGTTGCCACGTTAAAACCGGAAGCCCGGATAAAACCGGTTTTCAATCCATCGACACCGGGCGTGTTTCGCACCATGCGGTTATGACTCTTATAGACGGTGCCTTTATGACTGAAAGATTGTGTGGAAAAAAAATGATAATACTTGGGAAAATCCTTGATCAGCCGCATCGAAAGAGTAACCATATCCCGCGCTGTTGTTTTTTGCTCATTATGAGGTAAACCGGAAGCGTTGCGGAAAGTCGTGGAATGCATACCCAGCTTGCGCGCCTTTTCGGTCATCATGCGGCCAAAATTTGGTTCAGTCGTGCCTAAAGCCTCCGCCACTACAGCCGCCACATCGTTTGCCGAACGCACGATCAGAGCTGGAATCGCTTCCCGCACACTGATGGTGTCACCGGCACGCAAGCCGATGTTCGTCGATGGCATCGATGCCGCATGAACAGACACCGGCATGCGCGAATCCAACGTCATTTTGTGCTGCTCGATCGCCTCGAACAACAGATAAAGCGTCATCATTTTGGTCAGCGATGCGGGATAACGGCTGGCATCGGCATGCGATTCGTGCAATACCGCACCGCTATCCGCGTCAATTACGATAGCAGCCGAGCGGGGATTCGCTTGTACCGGACTAGCTAATAACAATGGCCATAACACTATAAGAACAAGTAAACCCTTCACCGCACTACACTCTGACATATTCATTTTTTTCACCTTCTCTACGAGCCGGTCAACATCAAGAAACAGCGACGTCCGGCATGACACTGCCTCGTTCCAGCCGAACAAATTTCCCTTTAGCGGCGATGCCGGCAAGTGCCGGCTGTTTTCTGCTTTCTTATTATGTATTAGATTGATCATAGGATGATGACCCTCCAGCTCTCTGCCGCGCAATTTAAAGATTGCATAGTTTACTAGAGCAACCAAGTACGCTATCCCATAATAAATAGCATATTTCCCTCTATCTACAAAGCATTTTATGAAATGCTCCCGGTGATTGAGAACCGTATATTGACGCTGCTTGAATGTAGAAAGAATTAATTCGCGCGGAATGGCGTATTTCTGGAATACCGATGCCGTAACATGCAGTACATAGATGTGCGGGCTGCTGAAAGAATACTTTTAAGTGCAGCTAGGTAAACAGCTATGAAATTTGCGGTTAAATTCCACAAGAACACTGCCATTAAGGCAATGTTCTTGTGCAATAGGACTTAGAACTCTTCCCAGTCACCGCCACCGGCTGCGGCAACTTTGCGCGGTTGAGTTTCTATCGCGGCTGGAGCTGTTGTATTAACAT
>JAFEEV010000055.1 GCA_018240935.1 Pseudomonadota bacterium | reverse complement strand
TTTCTTTTGAAGGATTAGTCGCCGGTGTCAGCTGCGATATTCGCTCACGCGTTGTGCTGGATGAATGGCTCAGACTCGGCATCGCTCATTTCGATGAAGAAAACCGCGTGTGCCTCAACACGGCGGCATTCGTCCCGGCGCACGGCTTCGATGAAAAAGTTTTTTATTTCGGTCATAACGTGCACGATCATGCGGCTGCCGCAACCAGCAACCTGCTCGGTCAAAATCAACCTTTTCTGGAACGCAGCGTTTACTACGATGGATTAAGCGCCGATTCGATCAAACTACTGGCGGAGAAATCCGAACAACTGGGAATGGAATCACTGCTCGCCGTCAACAAAATCGCCATGGAACTGGAAAAAGACGACGCGCAAAAGAACGAGCCCCGGCACCGCATGACCTTCGGTATTTATTATTACAGCGAAGCGATGGAGCCGGAAAAAAACGGTGCAAAACAAGACACCTGAAGATCGCATGAAAAAAAATTTACTAAAAACAATAAATCAAAGCGCCACCCGGAAACTAAGTATCCTCGCTCTTACATTTCTTTGTACCGTCAACGCATTCGCAAAAAATAACTGCGACACCCATGCCTCGGCGATCAATCCCGCCACATTCGCCCAGTCCGGCATCGGCGGTACCGGTCTGCACGATGGCGGAACTGGCGGCACCGGTAACCCGGAAGGCGGTATCGGCGGAACCGGAAGTGTCGCAGACGATGGCGGCATCGGCGGCACGGGCATCATTGGCACGATCACCGGTTTCGCCAGTATCTGTGTCAACGGTATTGAAATCCACTACAACCAGCATACCGCCATCTCAGTGGACGGCCGGGCCGCTACACCGCGCGACCTCGCGGTTGGGCAAGTAATTGCGGCGCGCGCGACCGGAGCAGACCGGGAACTTGCGGCGCGCAGTATCGCGGTGGTGCATGCCGCGGTCGGGCCGGTCGGCAACCTCGACGCAGAAAAAGGAGAAATGCAGGTCTTGGGTCAAACCGTGCGCATCGGAAAATCCCTCGAACATGATCTCTCCGGCATAAAAACCGGCGACTGGGTGCAAATCAGCGGCCACCGGTTTGCCGGCGGCGCGATCGCCGCATCGCGTGTCGATGTGATTCCACCGCGCGCGGAAGCCAGCCTTAACGGTCACATCACCAAAATCGACTCACAGGAGTTCGAAGTCAACGGCGCACGCATCCAGCCGGAAGGAAAATTAGCACCGGCGGGACTGGCTCTAGGCATGGAAGTTTCGGTTACCGGCCACTGGGACGGCGTGCATTTGCAAGCACAGCAAGTTCAAACCGAGCCGACTCGTCACAGTATCGGAACCGTTGATCATGTCGTGATCGAGGGCTATGTCCATGCACTCAGCGGCAAGGAATTGAATGTGAATAACCGGATCGTCACGCTGGATTCGAGCACTGCCATAACCGGCGCTGCCAGAAACGATCTCCGGCCGGACCAACGCATTCAGATCAGCGGCCGGCCCGGCGCGGATCAGCGCATCAGCTCCGGGCAAATCGAAGTAAAAGACGAATGGCCGGTGCAAATTCAAATTCAGGAAAGAAGCGGCGGCAATGAAACCGGTCACAGTAGCCGGGAACAAAAAATTAACTCAGGCCATGAGCCCGAGGCTAAAACAATACAAAGCGACAAAAGCGGCAAGAATCATGGCAGCGGGCATGATTCCGGCGCCTCCGGTGAGTTGAGCGGCGGCAATTCGGGTAAAGACCGGGATCACGTTTCAGGAAGCGGCGATAAACTCGAGGCTGCAACACCACCAAGCGATAAAAGCGGCCACAATTCCGGCAGCGGGCATGATCCCAGTGTACCGGGTGACTCGGCAAAAGACACCGGCGGGCACTCCGGTAAGGATCACGCTGCGGAAAGCAATGCACGATCCGGGGATGCGCCGGCCCCGTTCAGCAACGAGCAAAAATTGGATCACCCAGCTTCCTCCGGGCGTGATCATCATACGGAAACGCCGCAACACCCTCGCGAGCCGAACCTTCCCGATCATGCAATTATCGACAAACCGGAAAAACCCATGGAATTGGATTCTCCGGAAAGAATCGGCGATCACAGAGACATCTCCAGGGATATCGATATTCCCGGCAGAGGACACGACCACGGCGGACACCATGACCGTCATTTCGATCGATAGATCGCGCGCGCAATCAAAACAGTTCAATATCAGCACTTCAATGATCATGCATTCAGTATCAATCAAGCGGGTTCATTCAATCTCTTTCCTGTTGCTGGCTTGCGCTAGCCAGACCGTATCCGCGAACGGATTCAGTTTCAGCACCGCGGCCGATTTCACTTCAGGCCGCTATGGCGGCGCAACCTCGACGGACATATGGTATGTCCCCTTCACAGCGCGCTATGACAAGGGCCGGGCGTCTTTCCGGATAACCATTCCCTACCTCAATATGACCGGCCCGAGTAATGTGCTCGGGCCCGGCATCGGCGTCATTGACAGCCGCGGCACTATTTTTGATGGCGGCGGCATCGGCGGAGGTTCCGGCGGTGGCGGTGGCGGTATCGTGATTTGCGATGACCAGAACATTAATTGCCCGGGCATTATCGCAGCCGATGGCAGCGGCGGTTCAGGCACGTGAGGCGGTTCCGGTTCCAGGGGTGGATCAGGTTCCGGTGGAGGCAGCGGAGGTGGAAGCGGCACAGGCGGCGGCGATGATGACGGTGGCGGCGATCACGGCGGTTCCGGCGGCGGCAGCGACGACGGCGGCGGTGACGATCACGGAGGAAGCGGGGGCGGCGGCGATGATGGCGGCAGTGACGATCACGGCGGAAGCGGGAGCGGCAGCGATGACGGTTCCGGCAGCGGTGGTAGTGGTAGTGATGATGGCGACAGCAGCGGCAGTGATAGCGGCGGCGGTCATGGCGCGGATGACGCCGTTGAAAAGTCCAGACAAGGCAAAGTAAGCGCGCTTGGCCTAGCGGGCGGCATTCCTCTCGGAGGACCTTCGTTCTCGAATTCGACCCGGTCCGGATTGGGCGATATCGTCACCGCATTCAGCTACAACTTCATCAATCACGCGCCCACCGGCATTGCGTTCGATATCACGGCCCGGTTAAAAATCCCCACCGCCAGCAGCAGCCAGCGATTGGGCACCGGTCAAGTCGATTACGCCGTTCAAGGCGATTTATATAAAACGATCGCCAAGTTCACGCTCAGCGCCACCTTTGGCTACCGGATACTCGGCAATCCGTCCAATATAACGTTTCATAACGTATTTTACGGCGCCGCCGGCGCCGGTTACCGGTTATCCGACACGATCACTTTGGGCGCAAGTTACAACATGGGACAGTCGCCGGTACGTCTGCAAGACAGCCGGGACCTTACCGTGTATTTGTCGCAAAGGGTCAGTAACCATTTCCGGCTGAACATCTATGGTCTGAAAGGTTTCGCGGAACGCAGTCCGGATTGGGGCGGTGGTCTTAACTTGCGCTACGTTTTTTGAAACCGCCACACCGAATTCACTGTAATCCGCCCACCGGCGCAGGATCGAGCGCAGTAGTTTTTCAGAGCTTCCCTAGAAACTTGCGGGCAAAAGCCATTGCCGGAATCGGCTCGGAAATGAGATAACCTTGCACGATGTCGCATCCTAGTTCGCGCAAGGTCTCCAGTTGTTCCTGTGTTTCAACGCCTTCGGCAACAACCGAGAAACCCAAAGTTTTGCTCATCGCGATAATGGTTTGCGCGATCGCGCGATCCTGCCCTTGTTCGGTAATGTCATCGACAAAGCTTCGATCGATTTTCAGTTCGTCGATCGGATAGCTTTTCAAGCGCGCCAGCGATGAATATCCCGTTCCAAAGTCGTCGATAGAAATCTTAATACCGAGTTCTTTCAGTCGAAGCAAGCTTTGTAACATGACCTGATCGTCATCGGCTAAGGTGCTTTCAGTAATTTCCAGCATTATTCCTGAGGCAGGCAGTTGGTAGACTCTCAGCAAGCGTTCGATCATTGACAACACATTGCCACGGCGGAATTGATCGATGGAAATATTGATCGATAAGTGCGGTAACACGAAGCCTTTTCTTAACCAACGCGACAATTGCGCACAAGCATTGTCGGCAACCCATTCGCCCAGTTTCTCGATCAATCCGCATTTTTCCGCAATGGGAATGAATTGATTCGGAAGCCTTGAGACCGGTTCTTGACCGGGCCACCGGACCAAAGCTTCGACACCGATCAATTGACCGGTTGTCAGGTCGATTTGCGGTTGATAGTGCAGTGAAAATTCATTATTTTCGAGTGCTTTGCGCAAACTATTTTCCATGCGTAACCGTTTATCGACTTGTTCCATCATGGATTTGGTAAAGAATTGATAAACATTCTTACCCCTTGCCTTTGCTTCATACATGGCGGTATCCGCATGTTTCATCAATATTCCCGCATCCTTGCTGTCTTCCGGGAAAACTGCGATACCGACGCTGGCGCCGACATGCACGGCTTGCTCGCCCAGGAAAATTGCCCGGCTGATAGCGGCGCACAGACGCCTGGCAGTGCTTTCGACTTCACTAACGGTGGTATTTTCGATCAGTAGCGCGAATTCATCGCCGCCGAAGCGGGCTACGGTATCAACGGCGCGCACCAGACTACGCATCAGTTTGGCGACTTCTTTCAACAACTGATCGCCAGCAGCATGACCCAATGAATCATTGACGATTTTAAAGTCATCCAAATCAATGAACAGTACCGCAAAAAGGTAGTCGCCGCGATTGCCTCTGGCAATTGCATGTCTGACGCGATCCAAAAATAACAAACGATTCGGCAATTCAGTTAATGAATCATGAGTCGCCAAAAACTCAACACGCTGCTGGGATTCTTTGACAATTGTAATATCGCTGAAAATAGCGACATAGTTACTGGTTTTCCCGGAGTGATCTTGAATTGCATTGACGGTTAGCCATTCCGGATAAATATCGCCGTTTTTACGCCGGTTGAGGATTTCTCCCTGCCACCATCCCTGTGTTTCGACGCTATTCCAAATCGCATCCAAAAACACGCTGTCTTGCAAACCGGAAGTTAGAAAGGAAGGGGGATTGCCTATCACTTCTTCGGGCGAGTAACCGGTGATCTTCGAAAATGCCTCGTTAACCGTCAGTACTTGTTTTTGCGGATTGGTCACAATAATGCCTTCCGACGACCGGTCGAAAACTCTTGCCGCTAACCTTAATTGGCTCTCAGCGATGACTTTGGAAGTGATGTCGGAAGATTGAGTGCATACTCCATAAGGCAGATTGTCCGGTCCGATCAATGGGAAACGGATGGACAAAAAGTACAAATCGCTATCGCCGGAATGAATATGATCTTCGGTCTCAATCGCTTGCATCCTCCGCACAACTTCGAGTTCTTTTACCCGGAAATCATCGGCGACAGCTTGCGATAAGAATTCGCTATCAGTTTTTCCAAGTATATCCTTAGCCTGAATTTTGAAAGTCTTTTCAAACTGCTGATTGACGAATTCATAGCGGCCCGCGATATCTTTCAAAATAATGATCGATGTCGAATGATTCATGATCGATAATAATTTTTCGCGGCTGTTACTGATTTCCTCTTCGATTGCGCGGCGTTCGGTATCGTCCACTAACGTTACAATGGCGCCATGGGCATCATGGATGGCCGTTTCATAGGGAGCGACATGCAGCAAGTAGTGCCGTTCTAACGATGGTATGGCCGATTCTATAACTTTATCTTTCTGCAGCGCCTCATGAATCCGTTCCGTAAAACTTTTCATCCCGACGGGCAATCTCAGATTGTCAAAATGCTGCCCAATCAGCGATTGGGTAAGAGAGAAAAGCCCGGCAGCCGGTGCATTGAAACGTTGAATTTTGAGTTGATCATTGACGACAATAATCGGAAAACCAACACAGTTTTGCACCTTTTCCAGATCATTGAGCGTTTCCGCCAATTCGTTGGTGCGGATTTGCAGTTCTTCATTGACGGTGGTCAATTCTTCGTTAGTGGATTGCAATTCCTCGTTGGTTGCTTCCATTTCTTCATTGGACGATTGCAATTCTTCGTTAGCCGACTGAACTTCTTCATTGAGCGCCTGCAATTCTTCGTTGGATGTTTCCAGCTCTTCAATCACGGTTTGCAGTCTTTCCCGCGTCGTGATCAATTCATCTTCAAGCTCACTGATATTTAGTTTGGCGTCAGCATTTATTTCTTGCGCACTATCATGAGGCGGCTGTTCTAAGTTACTACGGCCTGGAAGTTCCTCAAAACAGACTAGAAAATAGGTTTTGACCATGCTCTTATCCGTCGGATGCACTGCCAAACGCACCGTTTTAACGGATTCTCCAGAGCGTATATCGCGCGGTCTGCCGGTTACCGAGTCGAGCGATTGCTCAACTTTGTGCTGTAGAAGCTGCAAGTCGGGGCGTAATTCCCGTCGTATCAGATGCATCAAATTCGTGCTCGGTTTACCCGCAGGTATTATCAAATAGTCGCTGACCTCGCCATAGATATGCTGTATATCCAAATTGCCATTGACCAAGATGGATGGCGGAATATACATGCGGATAGCCGCTTCCAGTAATTTGTGCTCGGTATTTTTTTTGCCGGGAGAAGAATTTTGCTCAGCATTAGAAGGCGGTAAATAAATGGAAGCCAGCGGAATTTTGCCCGCGCTTGGGCGGCGGCGGTATATACGGTGGCTTTTATCCACGACATCAAACAGATTATCCTGCTGATAGACGCTCTCGGATTTTCCAAGAAACAAGTAGCCGTTTTCGGCCAAGCCGAAATGAAACGTAGCCAGCACCTTTGCTTGCAATTCCGGTTGCAGATAAATCAAAACATTGCGGCAACTGATGAGATCCAGTCGCAAGAACGGCGGGTCCAGCACCAAGTCTTGACGTGCAAATACCAGCATATCCCTGATTGCGCGGCAGATTTCATAACGATCATTCATTATGGAAAAGTACCGGGAGATCAATTCATGGTCAATTTCCG
>JAFEEV010000054.1 GCA_018240935.1 Pseudomonadota bacterium | reverse complement strand
GAATGGCTGGAAAAATTGACGGAATTACAACCGCCTTCGCCGCTCGCACGTTCCACCAGCCGGCTTAAACTGGTCATGTTCCTGCGCAAAAGCGATTTCACCACGTTCTGGGAAGAAGTCAGCGAGGTGGTGCAGATGATCGCGGCTTTTCCCGCTGTTGACATCATCATCAAACCGCACACCCGTGGCGGCTGGCGGCAGCCTCTGACACGAAATAAGGCCATTTTGCGTTTGCCGAATGTCAGCATCGCGGCAGATGATGTACACTCCGTTCATTTATTGCATTGGGCGGATGTCGTCATGGATCTCGCAACTTCCGTTGTTTTTGAAGCGGTAGCGGCAGGAAAGCCGGTGCTGGCGGCGGATTATCTGCATGCAGGCCGCTCCGTCGTGGCCGGCTATATGCCCGAGACCGAATTGCGATGCCGCGATGATGTGTACCAAAGGATCGGCGATTTGATAGCGGCGGGTTGCGGTTCATTCTATGACGAAGAACACCGGCAGCGTTTTCTCAAAGAAATTATCCACGGTGGCGGGGATGAGGATGTCTTGCCCCGCTATGTAGCGTTATTGGAAGCCAGTTGCCAGCTCCGCGAAAAGCAGTAATGTACTTATGGAAAATCAGGGAACGCAATCTGCTGCCAAGACTGTTGACGTCGTAATCCCGGTCTATAACGCACCGGACCTGACGAAGCGCTGCATCGATTCGGTCGTCACCCACCTGGGGCAATCCATACAACGCGTGCTTATTCAGGATGATGCATCCGGCCACGAAACGCGCGAGATGCTGGATCGTCTGCCGTATGCGTGCGTAGAAGTTTGTCATGCGGAAAAGAATCAGGGTTTTGGTTTGACAGTCAATGCAGCCGTCAGCCGTTCGAATGCGTTTTATGTGCTGATTCTCAATTCCGACACCGAAGTCAACCGGAACATTCTGCCGCAGTTGTGCGCGGCATTCGATGCCGACGGCAAATTGGCGGCGATTATTCCGGCAGGCAACAGCTATGACAATTTCGATTTCAGCCGCTATGTGCTGCGAGAAGGAATTTACGTTCAGACTTATTATCTGCGCGGACATGCGATTCTGATCCGCCGCGACGCCTTCCTGGCGGTCGGCGGCTTCGATGCCGCCTTCGGGCGCGGCTACTACGAAGATATCGACCTCGGCCGCCGCCTCGATTTAAACGGCTGGCGTTTTGGTGTTCACCCCAACGTCCATATTTATCATAAAGGCGCCGGATCGTTCGGCGAAGATCGCATCCAACTGGCACGGCGCAACCGCGCCGTGTACTTGTCGCGCTATCCGCAAGCGCAGCAAAATGTTCTGTTGCTTTCGGGCAATTGCACGCTGGCGGATTTCAGTGAGGATTTTCTTGCAACCATCGAGCAAAGATTCCATGCAGGCAGTTCCGTTCATTGGTTTTCGCCCGTACAGCCTTCCCGGTTGATCTGCTTGCAAATGCACGGCCACGCTGCGCGGCTGCGCATGCTATTGAAAGTATTGTCACGCGGCTGGCAGCGCGCCGACAGACGCGTCACGGAAATATGGGTCATGCCGCGAGCGCCCTTTTTTCTGCGCTTACTGCTCACTGCCTGGGCTCACTGGCACGGTCTTAAGATTCTGCTACTGAAGGAAACTGCGATGCAGAACCCTGTTACCAAACTTAGGGTGAAATAGCTGTTCGATTCCGCAGAAAACCCGCCGGCTATTTGGCAGGAGAAAGGCACATTACCCGGAAGCCGAAATTATTGTACCGGATGCCGGCGTCGAACTCGCCGCGGACGGATGAGCGCATATACTTCGAGTCGTAGGCCCAGGAACCGCCGCGCAGCACACGTGAACCGAATTCATCCATGCGGGCGCATTGCTGTTCCTGGCCGTCGTATTGATCGCGCCACGCCGAACAGGTCCATTCCCAGACATTTCCTGAGGTATCGTACAAGCCGTACGGATTGGCTTTGAATTGCCCCACCGGCGCGGCTTGATGGCCATCCCACCGGCTGCCGCATTGGCTGCAATTGGCATTGTTAACGCCAACTTCATTTCCCCACGGATAGGCGGTTTTCAACCCCGCTCGCGCGGCGTATTCCCATTCCGCCTCGGTGGGCAGCCGGCAGCTGAGCCGTTTCTGTTCCCCCAGCCAGGCTGCATAAGCCATCGCCCCTTGCCAATTGATTTCCACCGCGGGCAGTTTTGCCGCGGTGCTTTCTTCGCCGTCTGGCGGAATATTCGAAATTTTTTCTGCAGGGTGTCTGGATTTCTGCGCTCGCAGGTAGCTGCCGTACTGTTCGTTGGTAATCTCGTATTGACTCATGTAAAAAGGCCGGTCAAATTGGATATGTTTATCCGGAATACCAAAATACTTTTTTTCTTCCGCATCCAGATTTTCGATGAACGCAGCATCCTGCTCACCCATATCGAAAGAACCGGCCGGGATCAACACGAGTTCGGGAAGGACGATTGCACCGGATTGCATCGGATTGACGCCAGAATGTATCCAATCTCCAATGAACTTGTCATAAATCGATGCAACAAAAGGCACACTCATGATCGCCAGAATCGCAATAACCGAAACCCACAAAAATCTGCGGAGTAACAGATGACGTATGCTGCCTTTTCCCGGATTAGTTTGAACCTTCATTTTTTACACGGCACGGTTGTAGCAATCCAACGCTCACATTGAGTTCGATCGATAAGGGTTTGGGGGGAATATTCTACCGGTTGATGGCTGAATTGACTGGATCTTTGCGCGTATGGGATGCGATGGTGCCGTCAAGTCGCTGTGCAAGGCAATCAAACATCCAGGTCATCGGTTGATTCTGCGGAACCCATTCGATCCCCCATCGTCCGGTAGCTACGCATCGAAAAACACCGCCGAACAGCAAACCCGCTGATCTGAGTTGTGCAACTTGTCCGGATTTGGTCTTGCGTCCGGTCAACTCTGCTACGTCAGATGGGTCTAACAATATGCTCACATCAAATTATCGTCTTAAATCTTTGATTATTTGTTTTATTACTATTAGAATCATCCCGGCCGAGAATACGCCAAGAATCAATGCCAATAAGGCTTTTGTCGTCACTAAAAATGTGCAAAAGCTGAAAAATAGTTCACATGGCCATTCAAAAAAGCTCATTTTGGTTCTTCCTGTAGTGATATCCAGTGTGTTGGCTGATCGAAACCGTAATCATAATCCAGGTTATCATTACTGAGCCATGTTGACGTCCTATGACCCTGGTCTAATATCAGGCTGATCGCATCTAATTAAAATTCTTTTGTATATTGTTTCCTCGTTACCATTTCTTCCTCCAATTAAGCTATTTTCTCTTAACTGGACTGTCCGGTTTCAGTAAACCACGCCAGAATTCTGCGGTTCCACCAGCGCGAGCAGCGCATGCGATTCAGTGCCGGTTCGATATTGCCGCCTTTGACGGATGGTCGTTTGACTTGGTAGTGATCGACGACGCGCAGGCAGGCTTGATAAGCATCGACTGGTGATTGCGCACGGGCGCGGGCGGTTTGGCATTTTCCGGCGAAGCGCTTGGCGGCTTCAAACAATTCTTCACTATCGCCGCAGAGATTCAGATCCTCGATGCGCAGCTGATTGTAAATGTCCTGCAGTTCATGCTTGGCTTGCTCGAAGCTGGAACGTTCGGCGGTTTAGACGTAGCGGGCAGACAGGTCTCCGGCAATGGGGGCAGGACCGGAAAAAATATGCTGGCGCATGCGGTGGCAATTTGCTGTGCCGTATGGCTTCGTGCGCTCGTCGGCAAAAACGACTTGAGGTAATTTTGTGTCATTCTTGTGCCACAACCGAGTCCTTTGGGGACCTGCCGAGACTAATGGGGGATTTTTAAGACTTGAACTAAGACCCTGTTTTTTTAGGGTCTTAGTTGGTCTTGAGTGGTCTGGATTATAGACCGCTTGTTGGTGGGGCGGCGGGAATTGAACCTTGGTCTATTATTTTCAAATCAATCATCTGGTATTTTCCTGTGTCAT
>JAFEEV010000053.1 GCA_018240935.1 Pseudomonadota bacterium | reverse complement strand
CTGACTGGTCATACCAAAACTTTTAAGTCCTTCAAAACCAAATTGACTGATTAAAGCTCCTGCCGGAGTGAGAGAAGCAGGACCAGACCAACTGTATTGAAGTGATTGAGGGAAATTTGGCCCCAATAAAAAAGTATTGGTGCGCGTCACATCAAGAATGGTAACTTCCAGCATGACCTCCGGCTCAGCATAATCGTTCAAGCTCACCAGCCGTTCGGTTAAGCGAACAGCCTCAAGCGTATCGCGCATGATGAACAGATTAAGTTGCTCGTTGACATAGATATCCTTGGCCTTGACGATGCCTCGGATCATCGCGACCATTTGTTTGACATCGGTATGCGCCACTTGAAAGCTCTTCACGATCAATTCTTGATAATCTTTTTGTTTCGCCGGCGTATTCGGATAAATCAATAACGAATTGCTGTTCAGCACTTTATAAGTGAGCTGATTGGTCGTCAGAATTAGTTTAAGAATATCTTCGATGGTATTCTGCCGGACAAAAATGGATATTTTGGTCTCTTGCCGGATGTCCTTGTCGAATACAAAATTGATACCCGCAGTGCGGGACATCAGCTCGAACACCGATTTTAAGTCGGTGTCCTTGAATTCCATTGTGACCGCTTTCTTGAAAGCGGACTCCAATGCCAAGTCAGTCACTTCGGGCCGGGATAATCGCAAATTGATTTCCGAGATCAACTGGCGTGCATGGGATTGTTGCGGATTTTCTTGTAGCACTGTACGTACCAGTGTCTCTGCTTTAACAGTTTCCCCGTTTCTTAACAGTTCTTTGGCAGTATCCACTTTAGCGATATGTTGACGATCTAACGCTATTGCTTCCAAACCTTCTTTAGCTCTTTCATTGAAGGGAAATAAACTGAGAATATGCTGAAAGGCTTGTGTTGCGCGATCCAACTCTCCTGAATAGCGCAAATTTTCTGCTTCAAAAAGGAGCTTACCAGTAATTTCTTCCCGTAAACGCAAAACTACGGTTTGAATGTCTCTGTTTTCAGGTTCTTCGCGCCGCGCTTGTTCTAATTTTGCAAGTCCGTTCTCAAATTGACCTTGTGCAATCAGTTTCTGCCCTTCGTCAAATGCGCTATTCCTAGTACCGAATGTTTTGTTATTGATGGCGCATCCTGCGGTGACTGCAAACAAGGTGATAAGGAAAAAGATTCTCCAGCTTTTCATCGGAACGTTCCTGCGATCTTGTTGTTGATAGTAAGCGTCTGCTTTATATTGAGCGGCAGATAAGTGACGGTAACCGTGCTGTCATTGATCGAATCCAGCCGGTACTGGCTATTGATTTTCCCGCCCACCTTGGTGATGTGATTTTCTCCCGATTGCGACAGGAAGACCCAGGTTTCATTGTCGGTAACCGCCTTGCCGCTGTACTTGAATTGCAGCGGCGGTGCGGTTGGCGCAGGCGGCGGAGCGGCTTTCTTGGCTTCTTCCGCCCGCGCGATTTGTTCTTCCAGGCTGATTTGCGGCTGTTTCGGCGCCCATGTAGTCGATGCAAATAATTCACCCGCCAGCGGACTGAATTTTCTTTGACCCAGTTTACTGACATCCAACAATTCGGCGGCACTTTCCTGGTTTCTGGCTCTTTCTTTCGTACCGGACGTCTTTACCGGTTGCACGGTTTCTAAGGTATCGATCTGCGATTCTTCCTCTTCGACCAGCGCCACGGCGGCTAATGTGGCGATCAATGCGCCGCCCAAAATCAATTTCCGCTTTTTCTCAGCCTGATCCATTGCGCTTATTTGTTTAAATACAGATTAATTTCAAGACGAACTTCAAGTCTATCGGACGTTATGTTCTCGCGTTTCATCGCAATCGCGGAAATGGCCATGGCGGGAACGGCCTCCAGCGCCGCCGACATGAACGCGCGAATCTGCGGATAGCGGCCTTTTACCGGCAGAATCATCTCGTAGCGCGCCAGACGCGCATCATTTTCGTTAACCAGACGATATTCGCTGCTGTTGAGTTCCACACCGTGTTTTTTCGCTAACTGGACCAACTCGCGAATCCAGAAGGGCGACGAATCGATGCGCGGGAAAAAATCATAAAACACTTGCAGCGCCTGATCGGCGCTCAATTTTTTCCCGCCATCCGTTTCCCCAGGATTTTGTTGTGCCTGCTCCTGCATTCGCAGTGTTTCGACACGCTCCTTCAGTTTCTGCAAATCGGATTCCTGCGGCAAAAGCGCCGAGAAAAAATAGATCATAGAGACCACAATAAGACCTAGGCCGGTTTTTCCGGCCGCACCCAGGCGGTTTGCCTGCCAGCGCAATTGCAGCATCAGCCGGTCGAGCCGGGTTTGAAGTGTTCCGGTCTTCAAGAAACTTGCATCCATGCGGCAGTCAGAAGAAAAATAATCGGCCGTTGCGGATTATCTTGTTTAATTTTGTAGTTTATCAAATGTACATTCTCGAAAACCAACTCACGCTCCAGCGCTTCGACGAAATCGAGCAGTTCGGCCATGCTTTTGGCTTCGCCGCTGATGCGCAAGGTGCGGCTGCCGACATTCGGTTGCAAGGATAATAAGGCGATTTGTTCCGTCGCCGCATGTTCGATGGCATCGAACAGAGTTTCCCAAGGCAAATTGATTTGATCCAGTATCGCGTTGGCTTGCGTGACTTCCTTGCGGATTTCCTGGCTGAATTCTTTCACCCGCGATGCCGCCCGGGAGCGCGGCGCGGCTTTTTGCTGCTGTTGTTTTTCCAGGCGTTCAACGCGATTCGTCCAATAATTCACTTCTTCCGTTATCTGGCGGAATTGCCAAAACACCCCGCCCAGCACCAGCAAACCGATCAGCAGCAGCGCGAAATCGATGTGCGGAACCGCTTGCCCGCGATCGGGAAACTTAAGCTTCAAGCGCGGCATGCTTCAACCTGCTGTCATCAATCTGCGCAGATGGATAATGCGCCGGCGCCGGTATCCTCTCCGCCGGCAGCGGGACGATAAGCCAGCCGCAATTCTGCGGCAGCGTCAAATCCGGATGCTGCGGCGCGAATAGAAAAACTTGTTCAAATGCCGCTTTATTGCCGGACAAAACGGCTTCCTGATCCAGCGCCGCGAGCAATTCATCCGCGACGCCATGCACAATGCGCTGATTGCGGATACTGTGCCAGACGCCGTCAATCTGGATGGAAATGCACATACGCCCGGCCTCCACCACCACAAAATAGGTTTTATCGCCATTCAGCAGCTTTTGCCAGCAATCGTAAACGGACGCGAAATAAGGTTCGATTTCTTTGAGCGTGCAGTTCAGCCGTGCAGCCGTTTTTTCCAGTTCCGTCATCAAAGCGCGCGGAATCGCCGCGCACACGGCGCCGGTCAACGGATTCCATGCGCTGATGCTGAGCACCCAGGCGTCAACGCGTTCGGCATACACTTCGCGCATGCGAAAAGCGGCATAGGCGTTCACTTCCTCAGGTGTCATGATTTCCGCTTGCGGCGGCAACGTCACGTAGCGCACGAAATGATTCGACAAAGTGAGCGCCAATTCCGTCCCGGATGCGTCAACCAGGTGTTTTTCCAATTGCTGCAATGCCGCCCGCCAAAGCGGCGCGCCCTGCACGGGTTCGCACAACACGGTGACTTTGGCCGCCTGCACCGGCTTGAAGCCGCGCGTTGCGCGCACCCAATCGATGCGTCCGGGCGCCAGAAAGACTTGTATCCGGTCACGCCACAATAGTGACACGATTGGCTTCCTCCAAGCTGGTTAATCCTTGTTTGACCATATCCAAAGCCGCCTCGCGCAGAAAGCGCGTACCGTTGTTCCGGGCCGCTTCCTTGATGCGGCGTATCGGCTCCTGCGCCACAATCAGCTCGCGGATTTCATCGTTCAGCAGCAGAATCTCGGCAATGGCATTTCTTCCCCGGTACCCGCTGCCGCGGCATTGACCACACCCTTTTCCGCTGCGAAAGCTATAGTGATTCGCATCCTCCAAGGCAATTCCCGATTCTTCGATCAATTTATCGTCCGGACGCTCATCGACCGCGCAATGCGGGCATAACAAACGCACCAGGCGCTGCGCCAGAATCCCGTTCAGGGCGGAGACAAAGCTGTAGGGATCCACGCCCATATGCGCAAACCGGCCGATGACATCGAATACGTTATTGGCGTGTACCGTGGTAAAAACCAAGTGCCCGGTCAATGCCGCCTGAATGGCGATTTGCGCCGTCTCGGCATCGCGGATCTCGCCGACCATGATTTTGTCCGGATCGTGCCGCAGTATCGAGCGCAAACCGCGCGCGAAGGTCAATCCTTTTTTTTCATTCACCGGAATTTGCAAAACACCCGGGAGTTGATACTCGATCGGATCCTCGATCGTGATGATCTTATCGTCGCCTCGGTTGACTTCGGAAATCGCGGCATACAGCGAAGTCGTTTTACCGCTTCCGGTCGGGCCGGTCACCAGCAACATGCCGTAGGGCTCCGAGCTCAAGCGGCGGATGCTGGCGATGGCCGCCTGACTGAAACCGAGCTGATTCAGGGTCAACCCTTCGATCTGATCGGACAACGCTTGGCGGTCGAGAATACGCAACACGGCATCTTCACCGAAAATGCTCGGCATGATCGAAACGCGGAAGTCGATCTCCCGTCCCTGGATGGAAATTTTGAAACGCCCATCCTGCGGCACGCGGCGTTCGGCGATATCCAGCTCGGACATCACCTTGATGCGCGAAATGACTTGCTCGGCCAGGTCGGCCCCTTGAATCACGCCGATCGAGCTCAATACGCCATCGATGCGGTATTTAATCGACAAAGCATTCGCCGTCATTTCCAGGTGAATATCGCTGGCCTGCGATTTATGCGCATCGTACAACGTGGAATGCACCAGCCGCACCACCTGACTGGTGCCTTCGTTAATGCTTTTTAACGATAAATCCTCGATGCCGCTTTGTATTTTATCCAACTCGGTGGAAGGCAGCACCTGATCCATGGCGCGCATGGTTTTTTCCTGCTGGGTGAAAAACGCATTCAGATCGGCCGGATGCACCAGAAACCATGCCACCGCGACGTCAAAACGCTCCTCCGCCCACGCCCGCAATTTGCTGGAAAAGGGATTGCTGACGGCGAACAGATAACTCTGCTCGTGATGGAACAATGCGCAT
>JAFEEV010000052.1 GCA_018240935.1 Pseudomonadota bacterium | reverse complement strand
GTTGGCGCGATTGTACTGGTTCTGGCTGCCATTATTGTATTGCCGGCAATATTCGATGAACCCAGAAGCGGTGGTGAGAAACAGGAAATCGCCATCAATTTGCCGCCAGGTAAAATCACTGCGATGGATCCGGCGCCAAGAGAAGACCTCATCAACCGTGAACTACCGGGCGAAGAGGGCGCTTCACCCGAATTACCAAGTAAATCTAAAATGGGTGCGCAGATCGTTGATGAATTCACGGGATCGTCTAACGAGCAAAAACGTATTCCAATCCCCGGTATTAAACCTAAAATTGACCGGCGATTAGTAGCCGCCGCTCCTGAAGCAAAAAACACGGCAGCAGTAAAACCCGCGGGGGCTGCACATACCGCAGCAGCTGCACCGGTTGCAGCGCCTGCCGCTGCGGTAACCCCAGCGCCGGATACTTCCGCAGCGGCGCCAGCGGAGACGGCTAGAAGCTTCATCGTGCAGTTGGGGGCATTCTCTGATCCGGCAAAAGCCAAGCAGCAACAAGCAAATTTATTGTCGAACGGCTTTAAAGCCTATACCGAAACACTGAAGGTAGATCAAAATGAGGTGACACGGGTAAGGATCGGTCCTTTCATGACGCGAAGCGCCGCTGAAACCGAATTGAAAAAATTAAAAAAGATCGGACTGGACGGCGTGGTGGCTCCCAAGTAAGTTACTAGGCGGATGATTTTGATTTTGTCACTCAACCATAAGAACTGGATTAATTTTTACCAATGACCGCATTTGATTATGTCGTTTCCGGCATTTTTCTAGTTTCGGTAATTTTGAGTATTTTCCGGGGATTTGTCCGGGAGGCGCTGTCGATTGCTGGCTGGGTAGTCGCTTTTATTGTGGCGAGCGCATACGCATCGTTCTTCGAGCAATTTTTACCTGCCGAAATAACCGGTGAAACGCTACGAATCTCGATTGCATTCGTTCTGACATTTCTGTCGGTATTGCTGATGACTGCATTGGCGACTATGCTGTTGACTACCTTGATCAAGGGTATTGGATTGGGATTTATCGATCGGTTATTCGGTTCGATTTTTGGTTTTTTGCGGGCATTGGTGATAGTAACGCTGCTGACCCTGATCGCAGGATTGACGACGATTCCTAATCAGGTATTCTGGCAGCATGCGGTTTTGAGCCGTCCACTGGAAACAATTGCGATACAAGTACTGCCTTGGTTGCCAACCGATCTGTCAAAACGCATTAGCTTTGAAAGAAAAGAAAATTCTTAAGATGATCGAAAAGCTGCGTTATTTAAGCCGCCCTCGTGTTGATCGTCTGATAACAAAAGCAATTAAACTCGAACTCTGAAGCTGATTAGAGCAAAGTTTACGGAGCATTTATATGTGTGGAATTATCGGCATTGTTGCAAAGTCACCCGTTAACCAGTTGCTTTATGACGGTTTGCTCATGTTGCAGCATCGCGGGCAGGATGCAAGCGGCATTGTCACCGCACAGGGAAATACTTTTCATATGCACAAGGGCCTCGGCCTGGTGCGGGATGTATTTCGCACCCGTAACATGCGCTCCTTGGCCGGCAATATCGGCATCGGACATGTGCGCTACCCGACAGCCGGATCAGCCAATTCTCCCGCTGAAGCGCAGCCTTTCTATGTCAACTCGCCATTTGGAATTGTGCTGAGTCACAACGGCAATCTAACCAATGCAGTGGAATTGAATCAAGAATTGTTCAGAACCGATTTGCGGCATGTGAACACCAATTCGGATTCGGAAGTTTTACTCAATGTGCTTGCGCATGAATTGCAGGAAAGCACGCGCAATTGCCAATTGGATCCGGCAACAATTTTTGCCGCAGTTGCGGGGGTGCATAAACGCTGCAAAGGCGCTTATGCGGTTGTGGCGATGATCGCAGGGTATGGATTATTGGCTTTTCGTGACCCGTACGGCATACGGCCATTGGTTTTTGGCACCACCGAACATGAGCTGGGCGATGAATATTTGATTGCATCGGAAAGTGTGGCATTGGATACGCTGGGTTTTAAATTGATCCGCGATATACAACCCGGCGAAGCCATTTTTATCGACGAAGACGGCAATTTCTACAACAAGCAATGCGCGGCGCAGGCTTCGTTGAATCCTTGCATTTTTGAATATGTTTATCTGGCGCGCCCCGATTCGGTAATTGACGGTATCTCGGTTTATGAAACGCGGCTCAACATGGGAGAACATCTGGCTGAGAAAATCAGAAAAACGATGCCGCATCTGGATATCGACGTCGTCATCCCCATACCGGACTCCAGCCGCCCCAGCGCTTTACAACTTGCCAACAGCTTAGGTGTTGATTTTCGTGAAGGATTTGTCAAGAATCGTTACGTCGGCCGTACCTTCATCATGCCGGGCCAGCAGCAACGGCGCAAATCCGTGCGGCAGAAATTAAATGCCATGAGTATAGAATTTCGCGGTAAAAATGTGATGCTGGTGGATGACTCCATCGTCCGCGGAACCACCAGCCGCGAGATTGTTCAGATGGCGCGTGAAGCTGGCGCCAATAAGATTTATTTTGCTTCCGCAGCGCCGCCGGTACGCTATCCGAATGTTTATGGCATCGATATGCCGACCCGTCAGGAGTTAATCGCGACTGATCGCACAACCGAAGAAATTCGCAACGAAATTGGCGCGGATTTTCTAATTTTCCAAGACCTGGACGCACTTAACCACGCGGTTTCAAAAGTGTCGCCCGCCGTCAACAGCTTTGAAACTTCGTGCTTCAACGGTCATTACATAACCGGCGATATCACCCCGGAATATTTACAAGCCATCGAATCGCAACGCAACTCCAGCCATTCGGTATTGCAGACTAAACCCAACACGCAATTGGATTTGAGTCTGGTATTTTCCGAATAGCGCACGATGTTGAAAATTAAGCGCATACCTTATCAGTTTGAGTCTTAATGTTCATTTTTTTCTCATAATAAACTTTCCAGATCGCTAAAACGATCGTTTTCACTCAAGGTTCCATCCTATGTCTGATCATTTGCAGCCAGAAACACTCGCGCTTCATACGGGAATCCATCGCAGTCAATTCAACGAACATTCAGAGGCGATGTATCTGACTTCAAGTTTTGTCTTTGACAGCGCCGCTCAGGCGGCTGCGCGATTTTCCGGCAACGAACCGGGCAATATCTACTCCCGGTTTACCAATCCCACCGTAACGGCGTTTGAAGAGCGGCTGGCAGTGTTGGAAGGCGCGGAAACCTGCATTGCAACTTCCTCCGGCATGTCGGCGATATTGGCGTGCGTCATGGGATTGCTGTCCGCCGGTGATCATATCGTCGCATCGCGCAGTTTATTCGGCGCCACGGTGAATTTGTTCAACAACATCCTGAAGCGCTTCAATGTCGATACAACGTTCGTATCGGCAACGGATACGCAATCATGGCAGGCCGCGATAC
>JAFEEV010000051.1 GCA_018240935.1 Pseudomonadota bacterium | reverse complement strand
TAGAATTTACTTTTTTGACAGGCGCATCAGACAAGTCGAATTTAGCAAAACTGCTATGACAAAGAAAATTCGTAAAGCCGTTTTCCCCGCAGCCGGCCTCGGCACACGCTTTCTGCCCGCGACCAAAGCGTCACCGAAGGAAATGCTCCCGCTCGTCGACAAACCATTGATCCAGTACTCGGTCGAGGAAGCGGTCGCGTGCGGGATCGAATCGATCCTGATCATTACCGGCCGGGACAAGAGCGCGATCGAAAATCACTTCGATATTTCGTTCGAGCTTGAACAGTCGCTGAAGGACAAAGGCAAGCACGATATGTTCGACATGGTCCGGGCAATTTCGGATATCGCAAAGATAAGTTACACACGCCAAAAACAGGCCCTTGGCCTCGGCCACGCGATATATCAGGCGAAAGACTTTGTGGGCAGCGAACCGTTCGCGGCCCTGCTGGCAGACGATGTCGTTGACGCGGAAAACCCGGCGCTAAGGCAAATGATATCGGTTTATGAGAAGTTTGAAGCGCCGGTGATCGCGACAATGCAGGTTGCCGGTGAGGCGATCTCGCGATTCGGGGTAATCGATGCAGATGAGGTCGAACCCGGAGTTTACAAGATCAAAGACATGGTCGAGAAACCGGCATTCGCGGACGCTCCGTCGGACCTGGCGATCATCGGGCGATATATTTTCACGCCCGATATATTCGAAGCCATCGAACAGACCAAACCCGGTTCGGGCGGCGAGATCCAAATAACGGACGCGATGCGGATATTGCTGAAGAAAAGGCCGTTCTACGCGGTCAAGCTCGAAGGAAAACGACATGACGCCGGAGACAAACTTGGGTTTCTGATCGCAACGGTCGAATACGCGCTCAAGAGGGATGATCTCGGAGCGGATTTCCGTGAGTATCTCAGATCTTTGGACTTGGATAATTAAGCCGTCGAAGGATCAATTCGCATCGTACGAAAAGCCAACACTGCCTGCAAAACGATCAGTAAGCAGACACTGATAACCAGAACGTACATTCCCAATCTAAGTTCGCCCGTTTGGTTCGAGACGAAACCGATCAGCCACGTCGAGGTTGCCGCTCCGAGCGTACCGCAGATAAAAAGCGGCGTAGCTCGGCGTGGAGCTGTCGAACCAAACGTTTTCGAAAATCGAGAGACGTTTGTCGGAAAGATCCACGACGTGCCGAAACCGGCGATCGCAGCCCCAAGTCCCAGCAATGTGACCGAGCCGGCTGTGACCGTCACGATCATCCCCGATAGAATCAACAACAATCCGAGCATCAGCATTTTGTTGACATTCAGAAAACGAAACATGATCGGTGCCACTCCGCGTCCAACAACGAAGAACAGGAAGTACGCGAGCGTAGGTGAAAACCAGTGGATCGTGGTCGACTGGCTCAGACGATCCGTATAACTAGTCAGCCATCCGCCCATACCACTCTCAAAACCGACGTGTATAAAGTTGAAAAGGGCAATTGCCCAGGCGAGCGGCATCGTCCAGATGGGAATTACAGCCTCATCAGGCTCTTCCGACGATCTCTGTTCGATATGCCTAAATGGTTGAAAATAGAGGACCGCACCTGAAACGAGCAATGGAATAGCCAGAGTGACAGTCGTGACTCTGATATCGTTTCCCTGGCTTGAGTAGTCAACGAAGGGTTTACACAGGATCGCTCCGACGCCCCAAAAGAAGTTCAAAAAGCTGAGCGCAGCAGCTGCATTTCGCGGGTTTAGTTCGAGGACGGTCATATTGATAGCCGGCAGCGTCAAACCGATCCCGAGGCCATTCAATGCAAATGCAGCCAGAGAGAGCGAAAACGAATCCAAATTCATCATTAGCACGCCAATTCCCATGAGGAAGGCACCAGCGATACTCGCCGTTACAAACTGATTTTGTTTTGCAAACAAGCTAAACAAATAGGTCCCCAAGAGCGAGCCCGCGAACTGTGCCGGAAAATAGAAACTCAGATCAAGGTCGTTCAACGCGTAGTGTCTGGCAAGAATAGGCAGAACCTGGCCGATCAGAACGGTTACCGTACCCGAGACGAGAAAAAGCACGTGTAGCGTGAGTTTCAAGAGTAAGGAGTTTTCGGCTGGCGGGTTCGGCATTATTAGACATTTTGGCAACATAATCTTGAAACACAAATGTCGCCGTCAAATTGATTATTTCGAGTCGAACGGGGCTCGCCCCCCATCAAAGCGGCACTGTTCGCAAAAACAGCGGCATTTCGTTAAAATTTATTGAAAGTTCAATAGTTCAGATTTTTTGTGCGAGCCGAAATATCATGTCCCTAGCCTCGATCGAAGAAGCCGCCCGCGATATCCGTGACGGGAAGATGATCATCATAGTCGATGACGAAGACCGGGAAAACGAGGGCGACTTGGTTTGTGCCGCCGAAAAAGTCACGCCTGAGATCATTAACTTCATGGCGAAACATGGCCGCGGGCTGATCTGTCTGCCGTTGACGGAGGAACGATGCGAGGAACTGCAACTGATCCCGCAGACGTCCGAAAATACCTC